>NZ_JAYSGF010000023.1:0-73534 GCF_041912965.1 Chromobacterium sp.
ATACCGGCCTGTCACGCCGGGGGTCGCGGGTTCGAGTCCCGTCCGCTCCGCCAGAACTCACAAAAAGGTGAACGAACTACAGCGTTCACCTTTTTTTTTGACAAGGGTGGCTCAAGCCAATCGCCATGTTCGAGTTTGTCCAGAACAATAAAGTCTTCATTCAGGTTGTCTTGGGAGCTGTCGCGTTGACCTTCGTGGGCTTCGGCGTGGGCAGTTATGAAGCAGCTTCCGACGACCCTTATCTCGCCAAGGTGGGTTCCGCCAAGATTTACAAGCGCGATCTGGATCGGGCATTGGAAGGCCAGCCCACCGATTCCGCCAGCCGCCAGGCCGCGCTGGAAAACCTGATCCGCCAAGAACTGCTGCTGTCCGACGCGCATGACCGTGGCGTCACCGTCAGCCCCGAGCAGTTGCGCAAAGTCATCGCCTCCATTCCCGCCTTCCAGGACAACGGCAAATTCAGCCCGGAACGCTACCGCGAATTCCTGCAGAACCGCTATCCGTCGCCCGAGGCCTTCGAAACCCAGGTCAAACGCGACATCGTGCTGCAAAGCCAGCTGACCGGCATCGCCGGCACCGAGTTCGTCGCGAATACCGTGGTCAGCCGCCTGGCCGGCTTGTTGGGCGAGGGCCGCGAAGTGCGCGCGCTGCTGCTGAAGCCGGCGGACTTCGCCGCTGAGGTCAAGACCGACGACGCCGCGCTCAAGGCATACTACGACGCCAACGCCAAGCGCTTCCGCCTGCCGGAGCAGGTGAAGCTGGACTACGTGCTGCTGTCCCAGGATGCGCTGGCGCAGAGTGTCAAGCCCAGCGACGCCGAGCTGCAGAAGTACTACGAACAGCACAAGGCCGAGTTCAGCAATGAGCAGCGCCGCGCGTCCCACATCCTGCTGACCGTGCCCAAGGACGCCAAGCCGGAGCAAAAGGCCAAGATCAAGGCCGAGGCCGAGGCCTTGCTGAAGGAAGTGCGCGCCAATCCGGCCCGCTTCGCCGAGTTGGCCAAGGCCAAGTCGCAAGACCCGGGCTCCGCCGCCAATGGCGGCGATCTGGGCTTCTTCGATCGCGGCATGATGGTCAAGCCCTTCGACGACGCGGTGTTCCGCATGCAGCCGGGCCAGATCAGCGAGGTGATCGCCACCGACTTCGGCTATCACATCATCAAGCTGGCGGAAGTGAAGTCGCGCGACTTCTCCGAGGTCAAGGCGGCGATTGCCGAGAAGCTGCAGCGTCAGCAGGCCGGCAGCCTGTTCCGCGCTCAGGCGGACAAGCTGGCCGAACTGGCTTATCAGCAGGGCGATTCGCTGAAAGCGATCGCGGAACAGCTGAAGCTGCAGCCGCAGCATTCGGATTGGCTGGGGCGCGACAAGCCGGCGACGGACGCATTGCTCAACAGCCCGAAAGTGCTGGAAGCGGCGTTCAGCGAAGACGTGCTGAAGAAAAAGCACAATAGCGAGCCGGTGGACATCGGCAATGGCCGCCTGCTGGTGCTGCGCGTGGCCGATCATCAGCCGGAACGCCAGCAGAAGCTGGACGAGGTGCGCGACGCGATCAAGGCGGAGCTGGTGGCCAAGGAAGGCGCCAAGCTGGCCGAGAAAAAGGGGCAGGCGCTGTTGGCCGAGCTGAAGACGGGCAAGGGCGAGGGCAAGGCCTGGGGCGAAGCCAAGACCGTGCTGCGCCGCGATCCGGCCGGTCTGCCGATCGCCGATGCGCGCGCGGTGTTCGCCGCCCAGGTGGGCAAGCTGCCGGCTTTCGCCGGCGCCAAGCGCGACAACGGCGATTACGCGCTTTATCGCATCGACAAAGTGATCCCGGCTCCGGCCGCCAGCGAGGCCGAGCGTGGCCAGCTGGGCGCCATCCTGGGCGAGATGAACGCCAATGCCCAGCTGTCCAGCTATCTGGATACCCTGCGCCAGAAGTACAGCGTCACCATGGGCAAGCAAGGCTTGGCCGACGCGCAGTAAGTTCGGCGCAAGGCCAAATGGACCGCCGCCAGCGATTGCTGACGGCGGTTTTTTATTGTGCTGGCGCTTTGGGCGCGCGTGCTTTGCTTATTTGCTTATAACCCCTAGTATTAAAAGATGGCGACTTTGGCGTCGGATGCGACAAATACCGGTTTTTTTGGGTGGCGGGTATTGACTGGAAACGAAAATAGATGTTCAATCATAAACAAATTCAGTCGCCGATTTGAACACAGCTTGCGGGCGTAAAACAGCTAAAGCGTGGGTAAGCAGACCCAGGACGTGATCCAGCATCTGCTTACAGCAATCTCGATTCAGCAGTGATTCCGAAGATTCCCATGCAAGGCCCGCCGGCTCCAATCGGCGGGCCTTGTGCTTTTGGAGTGTTTGGAATGATTCATCTACAGAATGTCCGCAAGCGGTTTCGCCACCCCGAGGGTGGCTGGTTCGACGCGGTGACGGAAACCTCTCTGACCATCCGCCCGGGTGAAGTCTTCGGCCTGATCGGTTTTTCCGGCGCCGGCAAGTCCACCTTGCTGCGGCTGATCAATTTGTTGGAACGCCCGGACCACGGCGCGGTCATCGTCGACGGCGAAGACCTGACCAGCTTGTCCGCCAAGGCGCTGCGCCGCGCGCGCCAGAACATCGGCATGGTGTTCCAGCAATTCAATCTGATGGCCAACCGCACCGTGGCCGGCAATGTCGCCTTTCCGCTGGAAGTGGCCGGCTGGTCCAAGGCGGATATCGACAAGCGCGTCAATGAATGCCTGGAAGTGGTGGGCCTCTTGGACCGCGCCAACCATTACCCGGCGCAATTGTCCGGCGGCCAGAAGCAGCGTGTCGGCATCGCCCGCGCGCTGGCGCCCAATCCCAAGGTGATCCTGGCCGACGAGCCGACCTCGGCGCTGGACCCGAAAACCACCCAAGCGGTGCTGGAGTGCCTGAAGGACATCAATCAGCGCTTTGGCGTCACCATCGTCATCGTCACCCATGAAATGGGCGTGGTGCGGGCGATCTGCCACCGCGCGGCGGCGCTGGACGCCGGCCGGGTGGTGGAAGTGGTGGAAGTGTCGAACAATGTCGTGGCGGCGGATTCCGATCTGGCGCGCTCGCTGCTGGAGGCCGCGTAATGGATGCCGCAACCCTGAACGAAGCCGTGCAGAACCTGGTGAGCATGGGACCGGAGATCTGGCAGGCGCTGCAGGAAACCATGGTGATGCTGGGCCTGGGCTTGAGCGCCGCCATCTTGCTGGGCGGTCCGCTCGGCATCGTGCTCTATCTGACCCAGCCGGGTCAGCAATTCGCCAACCGCGCGCTGAACGGCGTGCTGGGCTGGACGGTGAACCTGGTGCGTTCCTTCCCCTTCATCATTCTGATGGTGTCGCTGGTGCCGCTGACGCGGGTACTGGTGGGCAGCACCATAGGCCCCATCGCCGCCTCGGTGCCGCTGGCCTTCGCCGCGATTCCGTATTTCGGCCGCCTGGTCGAGCAGACGCTGCGCGAGATTCCGCGCGGCGTGGTGGAAGCGGCCGAGGCGATGGGGGCCAGCCCGCTGCAGATCATCTGCAAGGTGCTGATCAATGAAGCCCGTTCCGGCCTGATTTCCAGCCTGACCATCCTGACCATCAGCTTCCTCAGCTATACCGCGGTGGCGGGGGTGGTGGGCGGCGGCGGCATCGGCGATCTGGCGATCCGTTACGGCTATTACCGTTACCAGACCGATGTGATGGTGGCCATGGTGCTGCTGCTGGTGGCGCTGGTGCAGATCATTCAACTGCTGGGCAACCGCCTGGCGGCCAAGCTGGACAAACGTTGACATCCGCCGGCGCCTGGCGCCGGCAGGGTGAACCCTTTATCTATCAATGACAAGCAGGAGAAACAGATGCGCAGATTCGTGATCAAGGCAGTGGCGGCTTCGGTATTGGGACTGGCGGTGGCCGGCGCGGCGCTGGCGGCGGACCCGGCCAAGAAGGATATCGTGATCGGCACCACCGTCGGCGACTTCGGCGATATGGTCAAGCAGTCGATCAAGCCCATCCTGGAAAAGCAGGGTTATAAGGTCAAGCTGGTGGAATTCACCGACTATGTGCGTCCGAACCTGGCCTTGCAGGAAGGCGCGCTGGATGTGAATGTATTCCAGCACAAGCCCTATCTGGACAACTTCGCCAAAGAGCACAAGCTGAGCCTGAAAGAGGCGTTCCAAGTGCCGACCGCGCCGCTGGGCGTTTACGCCGGCAAGGTCAAGGCCTTGAAGGACGTCAAGGTGGGCTCCACCGTGGCCGCGCCCAACGATCCGTCCAACTTCGCCCGCGCGCTGGTGATGCTGGCCGACCTGGGCTGGGTCAAGCTGAAGCCAGGCATCAATCCGCTGACCGCTTCCGAGCGCGACATCGCCGTCAATGTGAAGAAGATCAAGATCATTCCGCTGGAAGCCGCGCAACTGCCGCGTTCGCGCAGCGACGTGGACTTCGCGGTGATCAACGGCAATTTCGCCACCAGTTCCGGCATCAAGCTGACCGAGGCGGTGTATCAGGAAAAGAGCTACGCCTATGTGAACTGGGGCGTGGTGCGCGCGGCGGACGCCGGCAAGCCCTGGGCCAAGGATGTGGTGGCGGCCTACAACTCGCCGGCCTTCCAGGCTTACGCCAAGCAGAAATACGCGGGCTACAAGCTGCCGCAGAACTGGAAATAAGCGCGATCGCTTATTGACGCGCCGCGGGCGGATGGCCGGCGGCGCAGGATTTCTTGTAACACTCCTGGCTACAAGACTTGATGGGAGGGCTTAGCCCTCCCAATTTTTTTGCGCGCTTAGAACGTGTTTACGATCTTGTGAGCTAGGGCGAGACAAGGCGAAAACCGTTGAGAAAGCGGAATGTACAAGCGGTACATGAGCATTTTGAGCTCGGTTTCAACGCCCATTTCTATCCATCCCGCCGACGCGCAGCAGATCGTAAACAGGTTCTTAGACCCGCTAACAAAATCCCTGATCCTGCGTTGCGCCTCCTTGTCGCACTACTGGTACTGTCTGCGTCGGCGCGCCTTGGTTCAGGGGCGCTGCGCGGTTTTGTCAGGGGCTCTTATTTCAGATAGGAGCGCAAGACGCCCACCACCTGTTCCAGGTCCCGGCTGCGTTGCGCGGGATCGGCCGCGTCCGGGCCCAGATGCTCGCGCAGATGGCCCTCCATCACCTCCATCATCAGGCCGTTGACGGCGCCGCGCACCGCGGCGATCTGCTGCAATATCGCCGAGCAATCGACTTCCTGTTCCAGCGCGCGCTCCAGCGCTTCGGCCTGGCCCTTGATGCGGCGGACGCGGGTCAATAGCTTTTTCTTGTCTTTCACGGTGTGCGGCATGCGCGCGGTTTCCTTTTCTTGGTAATATACTGGGGTATAGTATATTGAACACCATTCTGCCGCGGGGCGTGGATGCGAACCCGCCGCGGCGGCCAAACGGAACTCATTGTAGAGAAGGTCACAGATGCCGCCAATCGCCGAGCTGATTCAACAAGGAAACATCAATCTCTGGCTGTTCATTCCATCCGCTATTCTGCTGGGCGCGCTGCACGGGCTGGAGCCAGGGCATTCCAAGACCATGATGGCGTCCTTCATCATCGCCATCCGCGGCAGTCTGGGCCAGGCGGTGCTGCTGGGCTTGTGCGCGGCCCTGTCGCATTCCTTGATCGTGTGGCTGCTGGCGGGGCTGGCGCTCAAATACGGCAATCAGCTGATCGCGGAGCAGGCCGAGCCGTATTTGATGTTGTTCTCGGCCGTGGTGGTCTTGACGGTGGCGGGCTGGATGTTGTGGCGCACCTGGCGCGATAATCTGGCTGCACGGGCGATGCGGCAAGCGCCTCATGGCGGCCGCATGATAGATACCGGGCACGGCTTGCTGGAGGTCGTGCTTCTGCCGGGGACGGTCGCGCGCGTGGCCTTGTACCAGTATGGCGCCGGACTGCGGCGAGCAAAGCCGGCTGGACAGGGCCTGACGCTGGAGTGGCGGTTGGATGGCCGCGCGGGCGAGTCCGGTTTCGAAACTGAGGGGGAGTATCTGTTGAGCGCGCCGTTGCCGGCGGGAGCCCGTATCGGGGCCTTGCGGCTGGCTCATGGCGGCCATGCGCACCATTATCCGCTGCGGCTGACGTCACCGCTCGACGCGGCGCAGGCCGGGCCTTATCGTCGCGCGGCGGAGGCGGGGCCGGCCAAGAGCCTGCGGCGTGGGCCGGAAACGGTGTCGATTTATCAGGATGCTCATGAGAGGGCTCACGCCGAGCAGATCCAGCGGCGCTTTGCCGGCCGTGAGGTCGGCAATGTCCAGATCGCCTTGTTCGGCCTGACCGGCGGCCTGATACCGTGCCCAGCCTCGGTGACCATTCTGCTGTTATGCCTGCATCTGAAGCATTTTTCCCTGGGCGCGACCCTGGTGGCGTCGTTCAGCCTGGGCCTGGCCATGGCGCTGGTCAGCGTCGGCTTGCTGGCCGCTTGGGGCGTGCGCAAGGCTGATGCCCGCTTCGGCGGGGTGGGCGAGTGGGCGCGGCGCGCGCCTTATCTGTCGGCCGGGCTGATGCTGGTGGTTGGTTTGGCCATGGCCGCGCAGGCCGTGAGCGGCCTGGCGGCTTGAGCGCGGCCGAGATACGGCGCTTCACAGGACGTGTTCATGATCTCGCGAGCAGGAGCGAGACAAGGCGAAAACGAGCGAAAAAGCGGAATGTACTCGTGGTACATAAGCATTTTGAGCTCGTACTCACCGAGCGACGCCTCACGAAGCGCAGCAGACCTTGAACAGGTTCTCAGGCTATGCGCGGGCTTGGGCGGCCTTGCCGCCGGCCGTGGGCGCGCGCGGCCAGCGCCCCAAGACCGGCCAGCACGGCGGACAGGCATAGCACCGCCGGCATGCCGGCGTGTTGAAAGCGCTGAGCGCCCGCGGCGGCGCCGATAGTGATGCCCAGGTAGAGGGCGCTGCTCATCATGCCGAGCACCGTGGTCCGGCGGCGGGGGAAGTGTTGCGCGGCATGGGCTTGCGCCGCGGGGAAGAAGCCGTAGGCGCTCAAGGCCAGCAAGAACAGGCCGGCTGCCAGTACCGGCAGCGATGCGGCGGACCAGAGCCAGGCCAGGGCGGCGAAGATGGCGCTCATCGCCAGCAAGGCGGCTTGCACCATCGGCCATGAGCCGATGCGATCGGCGATCTTGCCGCCCAGCAGCACGCCCAGCGCGGCGCCGCAACCAAAGCTGCTGAGCAGCGCGGCGATGTGGCCGGCGTCGGCGGCGTGTTCCCGCCCGAGCGCGGTGGCCAACAAGGTGTAACCGGCGTAGACGCTGGATGCCCAGGCGGTCATGGTGAGCAGATGCGGCCAGGCTTGCAGCAGGCTTTCCGGCGCGGCGGCCGCGCCCTGAGCGGCGCGCGGCGGCGGGCCGCCGGCCGTGCGCCAGGCGCGCATATTGAGCGGCAGCATCAGCGTCAAGGCCGAGGCCAGGCCGAGGAAGACCAGACGCCAGTTGCCGATATCGCCGACCAGCAGGCCGAAAGGCGCGCCCAGTCCCAGCGCGATCACCAGCCCGGAATTGACCTGAGCCATGCGGGAGGCTCGCCGCTCCGTTTCGGCATGTTCGGCGGCGAGGGCGTAAAGCATGGGTGAGATGGAGGCCGCGGCGAATCCCGCCAGCACGCGGCTGGCCAAGAGATGAGCAAGGCTGGTGGCCAGCGCGGTATAGGCATTGGCGGCGGCGAGGGCCGCGATGCCGAACAGCAACACGCCGCGCGCGCCGCAGCGCTCGGCCAGGCGTCCCTGCAAGGGACAGGCGATGGCGTAGGTCAGGCTGAAAGCGCTGACCAGCACGGCGAGAGAGGCGGGTTGATAGCCCAGTTCGCGGCCGATCAGCGGCAGCAGCGGCGAGATGACGAATAAGTCGGTGCCGACCAGGAAAATGGTGAACCAGGCGATGGGCAGCCACTTGGCGGCGTGCTTGGGGGCGGATGACATCTTGACGGCTCCGTGCAATGATAGAGTTCTAAGATAATATTAGAGGTCTAACATTATGCGCAATAGGCAAATGTCATTGCCGGAGGCGGGCGAGGACAAACGCGGGCCGGAAGGGCGCCTGGGTTATCTATTGCGTCAGGCCGCTGCGGCGCATCGCTTGCGGATGGAGCGGGCCTTGGCCGATCTGGACATCACGCCGCCGCAGTTCACGGTGTTGACGATGCTGGCGTCCTATCCCGGCTGTTCCAATGCCGACATCGCCCGCATCGCGGTGCTGACCGCGCCAACGGTCACGGTGATCGTCGGCAATCTGGAGGCGAGAGGGGCGGTGACGCGGCGGCGGCACGCGGAACATGGCCGCATCCTCCACATCGACGTCAGCGCTCAGGGTTTGGCCTTGTTGGAGCGTTGCCGCGAACGGGTGCACGCGCTGGACGAGGCGCTGCTAGCCGGCTTTGCTGAGGAGGAAGAGGCGGCGGTGCGGCGCTGGCTGTCCGCCGCCGCGCGCGATCCCGCCGCCTGAGAGGCCGCTCGAGGCCTGTCGTCGCCAGCGGGCGCGCCGCGGCTTCAAGCGCAAGGCCTTGTCTTGCCCGCGGCTCAGCCGGGCGTCTTCGCCGCGCTGGCGCGGCCCAGATAACGTTCCAGCCAGCGATCCTGCTCCCACAGCATATGCAGTATCGACTCACGCGCGCGGTAGCCATGGCTTTCCGCCGGCAGCGTCACCAGCCGCGCGGTGGCGCCCAGGCCCTGTAGCGCCTGGTACAACCGCTCGCTCTGCAGCGGGAAGGTGCCGGGGTTGTTGTCCATTTCGCCATGGATCAGCAGCAGCGGGTCCTTGATCTGTTCGGCGTAGTTGAACGGCGACATGGTTTGATACACCGCTTTGGCCTGCCAGAAATTGCGTTCTTCCGACTGGAAACCGAAGGGCGTCAGCGTGCGGTTGTAAGCGCCGGAGCGGGCGATGCCGGCGTGGAACAGCCGGGTGTGCGCCAGCAGATTGGCGGTCATGAAGGCGCCGTAGGAATGGCCGCCGACGGCGATGCGGGCGGGGTCGGCCACGCCTAGGCGCAGCACTTCGTCCACCGCGGCCTGGGCGTTCATTTTCAGTTGCGGCAGATAGCTGTCGTTCGGTTCTTTGTCGCCTTCGCCGACGATGGGCATGCCGGGGTCGTCCAGCACCGCGTAGCCGCGCGCCAGCATCGCCAGCGGCCCCCAATAGCTGATGCGGTTGAAGCGGTACGGCGATTCCGTCACCTGGCTGGCCGCGGCGGCGGTTTTGAATTCGGTGGGATAGGCCCACATCAGCAGCGGCAGCGGGCCGTCGCGCTTGGCTTGGTAGCCGGGCGGAAGATACAAGGTGGCGGTCAGTTCCACGCCATCGGCGCGGCGATAGCGCAGCAACTGCTTGCCCACGTTCTGCAACTGCGGCGTCGGATGCGGCATATGCGTCAGCATGGCCAGGCTGGCCGGCCGGCCTGGTTCCAGCCGGTAGAGGTTGGGCGGCTGCGACGGAGATTCGCGGCTGAGCAGCAACTGGCCTGCCTTGTCGTCCAGCAGCGCCAGCGCTTGTTCGAACCACGGCGCCCGTGATTGCCACAAACGGGTGGCGCGCTTGTCGTCCAGCGCGTAGCGGTCGACGAAGGGGCGGTCGCCATCCGGGCCGGCGCCATCGCCAAGCAGGTAGATGGCCTTGCCGTCCGGCGTGGTCTGCAGCACCAACTGGCCATTGGCATTGCTGACCGTGGCGGCCTCACCGGGGTCGCTATAACGGTCTTCGGATTTGCGGCTGCTCAGCAGTTCCGGCGCGGCGTCTTGATCGGGGCGCGCGCGCCAGACTTTCAATTCCCGGGTTTTCCACCAGTGTTCGCGCACCAGGGCCAGGTCGCCGCGGCCCCAGCGGATGTCGACGAAGCGGCTGGCCAGCCGCTGCCATTGGCGCGGCGCTTGCTGGAAGGGCGCGGCTTGCAGAAAGAGCGCGTCGCGCTCGGCGGCGGCGCGGCCAGGGTCGCCGCCGTCCAATGCCTCGACCCAGAACAGGCTGGCCGGCGCATCGGCGCGCCAGGCCACTTCGCGCGGACCGGCCTCCACCGCGTCATTGCCGGAAGGCATGCGTTCCAGCAGCGGCCGCTGGGCCACGGTGCGCACGATGCGTCCCTGCCGATCCAGTACATCGATGCGCTTGGGAAAGCGCGACAGCGGCACCAGCGTGGAATAGGGGCGTTGCAGCCGGGTGGTCAGCAGATATTGGCGGTTGGGCGCGCCGCTGACGCCGAGATAGCGTTCCGGCTGGCCGATGAGGCTGAGTTTGCCGTCCATGCCGAGTAGCGCCAATTGGCTTTGCAATTGGTAGTCCAGCAGGTCGGCGTCGTACGCGGTCTTGAGCAGGTCGGGGTAGGTGCGGGTCTGCGACAGCGCGCCGCCCTCGCTTTGCTGGATATTGGGGCCGTCCGGCGCGGCCGGCGCGCGCGGCGCCGGGCCTTGGCGCGCGGGCACCAGCTTGACCAGCAATTGTTGGCCTAGCCAGGCGAAGCCCGGCCCGGTGGCGGCGTTGAGGTGGAAATCGCCCAGGCGGCGCGCGCGGGCGCTGGCCACGTCCAGCAGCCAGAGCTCCACGCCCTTGGCGCCCCACAGGCTGAAGGCGACGCGGCTTTCGTCGGCGGACCAGGCGCTGTCGGCGATACGGGCGTGGGCGGACAGGCCTTGCACCGCGCGGCTGCGGCCGTGGTTCAGGTCCAGCAGGCTGAGCGCGTTGCCGAAGTCGAAGCGGCTGGCGGCGCGCATCGCCGGATTGAGGCGCAGGCCGGCCAACTTGAGTTCCGGCTGGGCGACATCGGCGATGCCGGGCAGGCCGGGGCGTTGGATCTGCAGCAGGGTTTGGCGCTTGGGCCCCAGGCTTTGCAGTGGCGGGCGCGGCGCGTCCACCAGCGCCTGCAGTTCGGCGGGCGGGGTTTGATAGCCGGCGGCGGCGGGCAGCGCGAGCGCGCCCAAGAGTAGCGGCGCGCCGACAAGCAGCGGAAAACGACGAGGCATGCGGGGCTCCTGGCGGGGCATGAGGGGCAAGCGGAAAAACTTGCCCTAGTCTCGCCGGAGCGTCAAGGCGCGCCGCGCGCGGGCGGCGGCGGCCAAGCGCGGGCTTAGAACGGCGCGGTGGCGCTAAGCAATTCTTTTTGCTGGGGATTGGCCGGCGTTACCGGGTAGTCGAAGAACTGCAGCGTCAGGCCGCCGCCGTCCGCGCTGAAGCGGGCCGGGAAGCCCAGCGGCAGCGTGGTCTTGTCGTGGACATGACCAAAAGGAATGCCAGTCAGTACCGGAAGGCCGGTCAGGCGGCGGATTTCCGCCAGCACCGCGTCCAGGGTGTAGCCGGGATCGTAGATGTCGATCTGGCGGTTCATATTGAAATCGCCGATGAAAATGGCGCGTTGCTTGGCCAGCACGCCGGCCTGATGCAGCTGCTGCAGCATGCGCTCGATGCGATAGGGTTGCTCGGCGACATCCTCCAGGAACAGCAGGCCGCCCTTGATGTCCGGCAGGTAGGGAGTGCCGACCAGACTGCTGAGCACGCTGAGGTTGCCGCCCCAGAAAATGCCCTCGCCGCTGGCGTTGTGTCGTTGCGGCGTGTCGACGCGCAGCTGGCGGTTGGCGGTGGTGGTGGTGGTCAGGAATTCGTTGAGGGTGAAGGCGCTGGCTTGTTTGGCGCCGAAGTCGCTGACCATGGGGCCGGCGAAGCTGCCCAGCCCGCCCTTGGCCAGCAGGGCCAGCTGGATGGCGGTGAAATCGCTATAGCCTATCAGCTGGCTGCCGGATTCGCGCAGCAGCGGACACAGCCGGCCGTAGTCGATATGCGGCAGCAGGCGGGTTGCGCCGTAGCCGCCGCGGCCGGCCACCAGCAGCTGCGGCGCGCGGCGGCGCGAGATCAGCTGGTTGAGGTCGGCCAGCCTTTGCGCGTCGCTGCCGGCGAAGCGCTGCTCGCGGCGGTCCAGGGCCTGGACGTTTTCCAACTGGTAGCCGGCCTGGCGCAGCCGTTCCACCGCCAGCTGTTTTTGGCGCGCGTCCGGCAGCGGGCCGGAGCAGGCTGTGAAGTAGAGGCTGCTGCCGGCGGCAACGGTCGGAGCGGGAAGGGTTTGATCAACCATGGTGCGACATCCTTGCAAGAGGCCAAGGCCGGCGCTGAGCGCGCCCATCTGGAGTAATTGACGACGAGAATATTGAATGCGGGCAGTCATTGAATCCGGGGCCGGAAAGGCCGGTGCAAACGGGGTTCGACAGCGCGGGGCTGCGTGAGTTGCGCCAGTATACGGCAAACGCGGCGGCGACGCCGAGCGCCGCCGCCGCGGAGGGCTTGGAGCAGGTTCTTTAGGCGAGCAGATTGGCCAGGCTGGAAGTCGACTGCTGCATGGCGGACAACTCGCTGTTCAACGTGGTGTACTGGTTGAGCAGCGAACTCTTCTCATTGGCCAGCTGGTTGTTGAGCTGGGACTGGAGATTGGTTTCGTCGCTGATCTTGGTGTTGATGTCGCCTTGGTCGGTGGTGATCATGCCATTGGGTCCCAGCAGGTTGTTGATGGCGGTGTTGAAGGTGTTGGCGTAGCCATTGTTCTGCGCGTTGCCGAACAGATTGGCGACGGCGCTGGGATTGGCGGTCAGCGCGGTGGTGAAGGCGGTGGAATCCAGTTTCAGCGTGCCGTCCGCCTGTTGGGTGATGCCGACCTGGGCTAGGTAGGCGTAAGAACTGGTGGCGTTGACGCCGGGCACCGGCGTGCTGAGCAGGCCGGCCAGCTGTTCTTGCAGGCCGATCACATCGCTATTGTTCTTCATGCTGCCGCCAAGCGCGGAGTTGCTGGAGCTGATCACTTGGTTGTAGGCGCTGACGAAGCTTTGCAGCGTCGAGGTGACGTTGGCGGTGTTCTGGCTCATGTTCAGCGTCGCCTGGCCCAGCTTGTTGAGATTGACGGTGGCGCCGTTGATCACATTGCTCAGGGTGTTGCTGCTGGAGGAGACGTTGACGCCATTGACGGTGAGGTGGGCATCCTGGGCCGCCGCCGACTCGCTGACGGCGGAGCTGCTCTGGCCCAGGCCGGCCAGGGTGTTGCCGGAGGTGGTGCCGCTATCGCTGCCGCCGGCGGTGATGCTGAAGGCGTTGGCGGGGCCGGATTGCGATGAGGCCAGCACCAGCGAGTAGTTGTTGTTGTACTGCACCACCGAGGCGTTGACGCCGATGCCGGCGCTATTGATGCTGTCGGCGATGGAGGACAGCGAGATGGTGGAGCCGTTCTGGCCCAGTTGCACGGTGCTGGTGGTGCCGTTGATGTTGAAACTCAGCGCGCTGGGCGCGCCGGCCAGCGCCGCGTTCTGGTCGGTGATGGCCTGGCCGCCGGAGGTTTGGTCGAACACCAATTGCCGCGGCTGCGCCAACTGGGTGACGTTGAGCGCGTAATTGCCGGCCACGCCGCCGGAGGTGGTGCTGGCGGTGGCGATGGTGTTGTCGGTGGAGGTGACCTGGAACTGCTGCAGGAAACTGCCCGAGGCCATGGCGGTGACCGAGGTCTGCAGGCCGGACAGCGCCGAGCTGATCTGGCCGATGGAACTGAGCTGCGACTGATAGTTGCTGACCCGGTTCTGGCTTTCCGTCAGCGGCTGAGATTCGACCGACATCAGCTGGCTGACGATGCTTTGAACGTCCAGCGGTCCAACGCTGGTGGTAATGGATGCCATGACGACTTCTCCCCGCGCGATCCGCTGCCATGGGCGCGCTGCAATGCTAGAGATTCAAGAATCTTGTTGTCGTAATGCGTCCATCACGGTGCTGCTTCCGGCTGCCAGGCCGGCGCGGGCTGACGCCGCAGCTTCCATTGTAGAAGGCGGCGCGCGGCGCGCGGATGAATACTTATCGACCATTCCAGTCAGGACTTTAGCGCGGCGCGCGAAATCACCGACGGTGTGGTTTCCGTCATAACGCGGGCCGCGGCCATGGGTTGACGCCGCCGCGGCCCGGGCTTTCCTTCGATGCTAGGGGCCGTGCTTGGCCTCGGCGGCATCGCCGGCTTCGCCGCCGTTCTCCGGCGGCGGGCTCTTGGGCGGCAGGAAGAAGGACAGCGGCGCGCCGAGGAAGCGTTTGAACAGCATCGGCACCAGCGGCCACAGCAGGCTGCCGGACAGCTTGCGCGAACGCAGCGCCACCCACAGCGCCAGCGAGAAGCTGACCGCCAGGTTGGTCAGGCCGATCAGCGCCACGCCGGCGCAGCCCAGCAGCACCGTGGCCAGAGGCAGCTGGAAGTCCTGCGCCACGGTGGCGAAGGCCAGGTTGGCGGCGGAGAAGGTGATGTGGCGGATGTCGATGGGCAGGCCGAGGATGAAGCCTATGGTGCCGGTCAGGCCCAGAAACATGCCGAAGTAGAAGTTGCCGGCCAGCGCGCCCAGATTGTGTTCGATATAGCTGCCCAGTTTCCAGGCGCGGTGTTCGCCCAGCAGGCGCTTGAGGCCGGGGTGGGAGGAAATGCGTTCCGGGATGCGGCGGTAGATCGCCTTATTGTCGTAATAGCCGGCGATCAGGCCGGACAGGAACAGGAACACCCCGGCGATGGCGGCGTGCGGCAGCGCCAGGCTGTGAATGGGATCGATATCGTGCATCAGGCGCTGCGCCTTGGCCACGTCCACCACCGGCGCGCCGAAGGCTGCCTGCCAGGCGAAGGCGATCAGGCCGGCGGTGGGAATGGCCAGCAGCACATTGCCGAGGATGGCGACGAATTGGGTGCGCATCACCTTGACCACCAGATCGGCCAGGTCTTCCAGCTGTTTCTTGTGGCCGTGGTTCTCGTGCAGCACCGCGGCGATGCGCGCGGCGGTCATCGCCGGCTGCTTGGTGGCTATGGTCAGGTGCAGGATCTGCACGATGATGAAGCCCAGCGCGTAGTTGAGACCGAAGGAGATGCCTTCCCACAGCGGCGGCAGGTGGCCGCGGCTGAGCATCAGCTTGATCAATGCCATGAAGCCGACGATCAGGCCGGCGCCCATCGCCGCCTTGGCCATGCCGGTCCATTCCTGGCGGCTCTCGGCGATATAGTGTTCGCCGTGGCGGCCGGCGTGCTCGGTGACTTGCAGCGCCAGCAGTTCCACATTGGACTTGAACAGATCGCGCAGGCTGTATTTGCGGTTTTCCGCGCGCGCGAAGGTGACGATGAGCTGGAACAAATGGGGCTGGGTGGCCGGATCGTGTTCCGGGTCAAGTATCGCCAGCAGTGCGCGGATGCGGGCAATGCTTTGCGCCAGCCGCAGGCCGTGATAGGTGAGGTTGACCGAGATGCCGAAGCGGCGCGCGTTCTTGCGCACCTTGTTGAGTATGTTCTCGCACTGGTCCAGCAGCACCTGCACATGCTTGTCGTCTTCCGCGCGCTCCAGACCCTCGATCAGGTCGCGGCGGTAGCCGTCGACATAGCGCTGCACCTCGGCGTTCAGATTGAGAAACGGCGATTCGAAGCGCTCGATGTCCGGGTTGATGCGCACCAGCTCCGGCTCCAGGCCGATGGCGGTGATCTGGGCGGACAGCACTTGCACCGATTCCAGCAATTGCAGCCGAGTCTGCTGCCAGCCGTCGGCATTGTCGTTTTCCTGCCAAGCCATCGCCCGCCACAAGGCGTGCCAGGTGGAGTCGGGTATCGTCGCCAGCCACACATAATCCTGTTTCCAGCTGAACAGCCGGCTGAAGCGGTCCTGCAGCGAATCCGCCTTGTAGGGCATGGGCAGGATGCGTTCGCCGACGCGGCGCAGCAGGGTGGAGCCGAAGCCCTCGTTGGCCAGGATGCCGCATTCGGTGTACAGCGGGATCTGCCGGGTTTCGGTCAGCAGCTGCAGCAAGGCCTTGCGCAGGGCCGCGCGGTCGTCGGCGCTGTGTTCCAGCAGATAGGACAGCGCCTGCAGATTGACTACCGCCTGCTGCGGCTTGTCGGCGTCGTCGGGACGCAGGCATTGCAATAGCGCGGACAGCGCGTCCAGCGGGGAAGGGGATTGGCCGATCTGGCGCAGCGCCTGTTCCAGGCTGGGGGAATCAATGTTTTCGCTCATCTAGGTGTGGCTTAGGGTGCAGTGGGTGGTGGGGCGGGATTGGGGCCCATGACCTAATGGTAGGCGCAAGCGGGCGGATTTTCCGGGCGCGGCGCCGGCGGCGCTCGCCCAAGGGCGTCTTGGATAGGCATCGGGGTTTAGAGATGGGGACGATTGATTCAGTTTCCAGCTTTACTTGTAAAATCGTGCAATTGACACCTTACTGACCAGTAAGTAGAGTGCTTCGCATGACTCAAGGCTCCGATCCCAAGACCGACACCCGCAAGCGCATTCTGGACATCGCCGAGCAGTTGCTGCTCAGCCGTGGCTTCAATGCCTTCAGCTATCAGCACATCAGCAGTGAACTGGGAGTGCGCAACGCCGCCATCCATTATCACTTTCCCAAGAAGAGCGATCTGGGCGTGGCGCTGATCCAGCGCTATCGTCGCCGCTTCCGGCGTTTCATCGAGCAGCAGGCGGAATTGGATCCCGGCGCGCAGCTGGAGGCGTATTTCGGCCTCAGCGACAGCTATTACCGGCAGCATAGGCAGATCTGTCCCAGCGGCATCCTCAGCACCGAGTTCCTGACCCTGCCCGAGGATATGCAGCGGGAAGCGGCCGCCTTCATCGACGAAATGCGGCAATGGGCGGTGGACATCACCAGGCGCGGCGCGGCCAGCGGCCAGATGCGTTACGCCGGCACGCCGGAGGCCATAGGCATGATGCTGTTCTCGGCCTTGCAGGGCGCGCTGCAACTGGCGCGCATAGACGACGGCGCGCTGGACACCATCAAGCGGCAGGTGCGCGCGGTGCTGGGCTTGCCCGGACATTGAGTGCGGTAATCACGATAACAAGTAGAGGGGCGCTATATGGAATACAAGAAAAACAGCATGAGCCGCATTGCCGACAAGGTGGGCAAGCTGCCCGCCGGCCTGCGCAGCACGGTGCTCAGCATGATGTTCGGCAAGATCGTGCCGTTTCTGTCCACCGCCGGCCTGCGTTTCGAGGACGTTGGCCATCAGCGGCTGACGGTGTCCATCCGCAACCGCAAGAAGGTGCAGAACCATATCCGCGGCGTGCACGCCGCGGCGATGGCGCTGTTGGCGGAGACTTCGACCGGCTTCGTCGTCGGCATGAATATGCCGGACGACAAGCTGATGCTGCTCAAGTCGATGAAGGTCAACTATGTGCGCCGCTCGCAGGGCGATATGCGCGCGGTGGCCAGCCTGAGCCTGGAGCAGATCCAACTGATGCACGATACGGAAAAGGGCGAGGTGCTGGTGCCGGTGCAGGTCACCGACGAATCCGGCGAGGCGCCGATCGAGTGTGAAATGCTGTGGGCGTGGATTCCCAAGAAGCGCCCGGAACAAGGAGCGGCGGCATGATCAATCTGGAAACGGTGGGCATAGAGCTGAACGATCGGGTGGCGCTGATCCGCTTCAAACGCGCGGACAAGGCCAATGCGCTGAATCGTCAGATGTGGCAGGACTTGCGCGCGGCCTTCGAATGGCTGGACCAGACGCCGGAGGCGCGCGTGGGCGTGCTGGCCGGCGAGGGCCGGCATTTCTGTTCCGGCATCGACCTGGCCATGCTGATGGGCGTGCAGGCGGCGATTGCCGACGACTGCGAGGCGCGCAAGCGCGAGAAACTGCGCCGCTTGATCCTGGATTTGCAGGATTGCGTCAACAGCCTGGAGCGCTGCGCCAAGCCGGTGATCGCCGCGGTGCACGGCGCCTGCGTCGGCGGCGGCCTGGATATCGCGCTGGCGGCGGATTTCCGTTTCGCCGCCGCGAACGCGGTGTTCTCGGTGCGCGAGATCGATGTCGGCATGGTGGCCGATGTGGGTTCGCTGCAGCGTCTGCCGCGGGTGGTGGGCGAAGGCCTGGCGCGCGAGCTGGCCTTGACCGGCCGCGACGTGGCGGCGGAAGAGGCGCTGGCCATGCGCTTGGTCAACCGGGTGCTGCCGGATGCCGACGCGGTGCTGGCGGCGGCGCTGGAATCGGCGCGGCTGATCGCCGCCAAATCGCCGCTGGCGATGCGCGGCTGCAAGGAAGTGCTCAATTACAGCCGCGACCATACCGTGGCGGACGGCCTCAACTACGTGGCGGCCTGGAACGCGGCGATGCTGATTTCCGAGGATATCCAGAAGGCCGGCATGGCGATGATGAGCGGCCAGGCGCCGCAGTTCCGCGACTGAGCGCGACGGGGCTGTTTGTCGATGGCGCCCGCGGGCGCCATTTTTGTTGGCGGCGCGCAAAGAAAAAGAGGCGCATGGCGCCTCTTCTGGGTTTTGCTGCGTGCGGAGCTTATTGGGCGGCGCTGGCGGCCGGCGCGGCGGCGGCTTCGCCGCCGACGGTGGACACCACTTCCCACTTGCCGCCCTTGACCTGATACACGGTGACCGCGCCATTCTTGATGTCGCCCTTGTCGTCAAAGGCGATCTTGCCGGTCACGCCGGTGTAGCTGGTCTTGCCCACTTCTGCCAGATAGGTTTTCGGGTCGGTGGACTTGGCGCGCTTCATCGCGTCCACCAGCACCATCACCGCGTCGTACTCGTACGGCGCGTAGATCTGCACCTCGGTGTTGAACTGCTTCTTGAACTTGTCGTTGAAGGCGGCAAAGCCCGGCATCTTGTCGCGCGGCACGCCGCAGCTGGACGCGTACTGACCGTCGGAAGCCTCGCCGGCCAGCTTGATGAACTCCGGCGTTTGCCAGCCGTCGCCGCCCATCAGCTTGGCCTTGAGGCCCAGGCGCTGCATCTGCTTGGCCAGCGGGCCGGCTTGCGCGTCCATGCCGCCGTAGAAGATCAGGTCCGGCTTGGCGGACTTGATCGAGGTCAGGATGGCGTTGAAGTCGGTGGCGGTGTTGGTGGTGAACTCGCGCTTCACCACATCGGCGCCCTTGCCCTTGACCGCGGCTTCGAACTGATCGGCCAGGCCCTGGCCGTAGGCGGTGCGGTCGTCGATGATGGCGATCTTCTTGGCCTTCAGGCCGGTGGCGGCGAACTCGCCTAGCGCGCGGCCTTGTTGCACGTCGTTGGCGATCACGCGGAAGGTGGTCTTGAAGCCCTGCTTGGTGTAGTCCGGGTTGGTGGCGGACGGGGAAATCTGCGGAATTCCGGCGTCGGAGTAGATCTTGGACGCGGGGATGGTGGTGCCCGAATTCAGGTGGCCGACCACGCCGGCGACGCCGGCGTCCACCAGGCGCTGCGCAACCTGGGTGCCGATTTTCGGATCGCCCTGGTCGTCTTCCGACACCAGTTCGAACTTGAGTTTCTTGCCGCCGATTTCGACGCCGGCGGCGTTCAGATCGGCGATCGCCAGCTTGGCGCCGTATTCATTGTCCTTGCCCAGATGGGAAATCGGACCGGACATCGGCGATACCTGGCCGATCTTGACGACGGCGCCGTCGCCCGCGGTTTGAGCCGGGGCCGACGCAGCCTGGTTGGCGGCCGGTTGCTCTTGCTTGCCGCAAGCGGCCAGGGTCATGGCGGCAGCGGCAATGACGCTGAGGCGGACATATTTGTTCATGTGATGTATCCCCTGATTCTCTATTCTGTAGACTCTAGTCATCTCTTTGTGGCCAGCGGAAATGTGAAAATGACCGCTGGTTGCGTTTGATTATGGGTAGCTGTTTACGCGAGTGTCAATGTCGAAACCGGGGAGTAGCACAACTATCGTTAAACTTTTCTGCTAATGGTGTGTCTAAAGCGCAAACGCCACCTGGAAAAATGACCAGGTGGCGTTGGTTTTTACTTAGTGCATTGTATTTAAATGCTAATTTGATTTGTTTTTGTCGGGCGCATGTTTAATTTTCGGCGCCAAGCGCCTTGGCGCGCTGCTGCCTCAGTGGGGCGTTTTCCGCCTGGGCTTCGCACCATCCGGCCAGATTCTGTTTGATCATAGTCGATATCGCGAGAATCCATTGCGGGTTTTCATTCAAACAAGAAATGTAGCGATATTCGCCACCGCCGTGGCTGAGGAAGGTTTCCTTGCCCTCCATCGCGATTTCTTCCAGTGTCTCCAGGCAATCGGCGACAAAGCCCGGACAGAGAATGTCCAGCTTGCCGGTCTTATCCTTGCCCAGTTTGCTCAGCACTTCGCTGGTATAGGGTTGTAGCCATTCGGCGCGGCCGAAACGGCTCTGGAAGCATATCTGGTATTCCTGCTCGCTCAGGCCCAGCGCTTCCGCCAATAAGCGTCCCGTTTTCTGGCATTCGCAGTGATAGGGGTCGCCCTTGTCGCGGGTGAAGCGCGGCACGCCGTGAAAACTCATCACCAGCTTGTCGCCGCGGCCGTGGGCCAGCCAATGGGCGCGCACCTGCGCCGCCAGCGCGGCGATATAGCCGGGGTCATCGTGGAAATGGCGGATGGTGCGCAGTTCCGGCATATTGCGCAGCTTCATCAGCGCGCGGAACACCTGGTCCAGCGCGGTGGCGCTGGAGGAGGCCGCGTACTGCGGATACAAGGGCAGCACCAGCAGCCGTTCCACCCCCTGTTCGCGCATGCGCGCGATCACGCTTTCCACCGAGGGCTCGCCGTAGCGCATGGCGAAATCCACCACCAGGTCGCGCAAGCCCATCTCGCCCAACTGGCCCTTGATCAGCGCCGCCTGTTTGCGGGTGTGGGTGTAGAGCGGCGAGCCGTCCCTGTCCCAGATCGCCGCGTATTTCTTGGCGGATTGGGCGGGGCGGGTGTTCAGGATCACGCCATTGAGAATCAGCCACCAGATGGCGCGCGGGATCTCGATCACGCGGCGGTCGGACAGGAATTCCTTCAGATAAGGGCGCAGCGCCTTGGCGGTGGGTGCTTGCGGGGTGCCCAGATTGAGTAGCAGCACGCCGGTCTTGGGCGTGTAGTCGTGGCGAAACGGGGGTTCGGGCTTGAAATCCGCCATGCGGGACCTCTTGGTTGAGGCCGGGCGGCATGACGCCCGGCCGGGTTTGGGGGCGACTGGCTTAGTCTTAGTCTTCGCGGGACGGCGCCAGCACCGCGCGGTTGCCGTTGCTTTCCATCGCCGACACCAGGCCGGCGGATTCCATCTGCTCGATCAGCCGCGCGGCGCGGTTATAGCCTATGCGCAGATGGCGCTGCACCGAGGAGATCGACGCCTTGCGGGTTTTCAGCACGATGGCCACCGCTTCGTCGTACAGAGGATCGGCTTCGCCGCCGGCCTCGCCATCGCCGCCGGCCGCGACGCCGTCATCGCCGTCGCTCTGGCCGCTGAGGATGCCTTCCACATAGTCCGGCCCGCCGGTGCTCTTCAGGAATTCCACCACGTGATGGACTTCCTCGTCGGCGACGAAGGCGCCGTGCACCCGCACCGGGTAGCCGGTGCCCGGCGGCAGATAGAGCATGTCGCCCTGGCCGAGCAGGGTTTCCGCGCCCATCTGGTCCAGAATGGTGCGGCTGTCTATCTTGCTGGACACCTGGAAGGCGATGCGAGTCGGGATATTGGCCTTGATCAGGCCGGTGATCACGTCCACCGACGGCCGCTGGGTGGCCAGGATCAAATGGATGCCGGCGGCGCGCGCCTTCTGCGCCAGCCGCGCGATCAGTTCTTCTATCTTCTTGCCGGCCACCATCATCAGGTCGGCCAGCTCATCTATCACCACCACGATCAGCGGCAGGGTGTCCAGCGGCTCGGGCATCTCCGGCGTCTGGCTGAAGGGATTGGGGATCTTTTCGCCGGCCTTGTCGGCGTCCTTGATCTTCTGGTTGAAGCCGGCCAGATTACGCACGCCCAGCTTGGACATCAGCTTATAGCGCCGTTCCATCTCCGCCACGCACCAGTTCAGCGCGTTGGCGGCCTGCTTCATATCGGTGACCACTGGCGCCAGCAAATGCGGAATACCTTCGTAGATCGACAGCTCCAGCATCTTGGGGTCGACCATGATCAGCCGCACTTCCTTGGGCGTGGACTTGTACAGCAGCGACAAGATCATCGCGTTGATCGCCACCGATTTGCCGGAGCCGGTGGTGCCTGCCACCAGCACATGCGGCATCTTGGCGAGGTCGGCCGACACCGGCTGGCCGGCGATGTCCTTGCCCAGCGCCATGGTCAGCCGCGATCCCATGTTCTGGTAGCCGTCGGAGCCGACGATTTCCGACAGCCGCACGATCTGGCGTTTGGGGTTGGGTAGCTCCAGGCCCATATAGGTCTTGCCCGGAATGGTTTCCACCACGCGGATGGACACCAGGGACAGCGCGCGCGCCAGGTCCTTCATCAGGTTGACGATCTGCGCGCCCTTGACGCCCACCGCCGGTTCCACTTCGTAGCGGGTGATCACCGGGCCGGGATAGGCGGCCACTACCTTGACGTCGACGCCGAAGTCGGCCAGCTTGCGCTCGATCAGGCGCGAGGTGTATTCCACGGTGTCCTGCGACACCGGCTCCTGCTGTTCCTTGGGCGCTTCCAGCAGCGTCAGCCCGGGCAGCGCGCCATCCTTGGGATCGGCGAACAAGGATTGCTGCACCGGCTTCTGCGCCTTGGTGGACAGCGGCACGTCCAGCACTGGCGGCTCGATGCGCAGTGGCGTTTTTTCCTCGTTCTTCTTTTTCGCGGTGGTGATCTTTTCCTCGCGCTTCTGCGCGATTTCCTTGCCGATCTCGCGGTCGCGGCGCGCCTGCCATTGCTGCCACAGCTTGAGCGCGCCGTCTTCCAGCGCGCCGCCCAGCCGTTCCATGATGTCCAGCCAGGACAGGCCGGTGAATAGCGAGAAACCGATGGCGGCGAGCACGCTGAGCAAGAGATAGGCGCCGGACAGGCCCAGGCCGCGGGCGATGCCTAGGCCGATGAAATGGCCGAACATGCCGCCGGCGGACAGCGGCAGGTTCAGCGCCTTCTCCGCCAGGATGATGGCTTCTATGCTGGCGCTGGAAAACAGCAGCAGCAGGAAGCCGCCGATGGCGGCGACAGTGATGGGATTGAGCTTGAAGCCCAGGGTTTCCATGCGCTGATAGCCCCAGGCGATGGCCACCAGGCAGAACACCACCAGCCACCAGGCGGACAGGCCGAACACATAGAGCAGCATGTCGGACAGCCAGGCGCCGAAAGCGCCACCGTAATTGCGCACCGTGGGATCGGACGAACTGTGCGACCAAGAGGGATCGAGCGAGGAGTAGCTGGCCAGCACCAAGACCAGGTAGACGGCCAATACGGCCATCAATAGCCACCACGCCTCGCGCAGCAGCGAGGCCAGCTGCGGCGGCAAGGGCGTTTGATTGTTCTTGACTACGGCTTTGCGCTTGAAAAGTCGCATTTTTCTCTTGTTCGGCTATGACTGTCGCTGATTATAGCCTGACACGCCTGCTTTAAGCGTGTCGGAATGTATTCAACTTTGCTGACAAGACTTGATGGCGTTCCCTGTTGAAACGCTTAGCGGGGATACAGTGCGCCGAGCACGCGTTCGCCGGCGGCGCCGGTTACCTCCGGCAGATTGCCGGCCAGGCGGCGCAGAAAGCGCCAGCCCAGCCAGGCGAAGGCGGCGGCCTCGACCTGATGCTCGGGCAGGCCCAGTTCCGCGGTGCCGGTGATGCGCTGTTGCGGCAGCAAGGCGGCCAAGCGGCGCATCAGCGCGCTATTGCGCGCGCCGCCGCCGCAGACGTACACCGCCTGGTTGCTCGCGCAGTGCAGGGTGATGGCCTGGGCGATGCTGAGCGCGCTCAATTCCAGCAGCGTGGCCTGCACATCGACCGCGGGCACATGGCGGCCCAGCAGCTTCTGCTCCAGCCAGGGCAGGTCGAACAGATCGCGGCCGGTGCTCTTGGGCGGCGGCTGCAGGAAGAAGGACTCGGCCAGCAATGTCTGCAGCAGCGAGGCGTCCACCTGGCCCTGGGCGGCCCACTGGCCGTCGGCGTCGTAGGGACTGCCCTGATGGCGTTGGCACCAGGCGTCCATCAGCATATTGCCCGGACCGCAGTCGAAGCCGATGACGGGCAGATCCGGGTGCAGCCGGGTCAGATTGCTGATGCCGCCGATGTTCAAGATCACGCGGCCTTGCCGCGGCGCGCCGAATACCGCCTGGTGAAAGGCCGGCACCAAGGGCGCGCCCTGGCCGCCGGCGGCCAGGTCGCGGCTGCGGAAGTCGGCGATCACATCGATGCCGGTCAATTCGGCGAGGCGGGCCATATTGCCGGCCTGCCAGGTGTAGCCGGCGTCCGGCGCGTGGCGTATGGTCTGGCCATGGCAGGCGACGGCGGCGATGTCCGCCGGCGTGAGCGCTTGCGCGGCCAGCAGGCCGTTGACCGCCTGGGCGTACAGCTCGGCCAGTTCATTGGCCAGCCTGGCGGCGCGGTCCAGCTCGTTGTCGCCGCGGGCTTGCAGCGCCAGCGCCTGTTCGCGCAGCCGCGGCGGATAGGCGAGGAAGTGGTCGGCCTCGACGCTGGGCGCGCCCTGTTCGTCGAAACGCACCAGCACGGCGTCGACGCCGTCCAGGCTGGTGCCGGACATCAGTCCGATCAAGCGTTCATTCATCAGTCTAGCAGTGCGATATTGGTGGGCAGCTCGCGCAGCAATTGCAGGTGAGCGGTCAACTGCCGGTTGCCGGATTTGAATTCAGCCAGCTGAGTGCTGCTCAGTCCCGGCGTCGGCAGCGCGTTGGTGGCCGGGTCCACCGCCTGGCCGTTGATCCGCACTTCGAAGTGCAGATGCGGGCCGGTGGAGCGGCCGGTGCTGCCGACATAGCCTATCACTTCGCCGGCCTTGACGCTCTTGCCGGCGCGGGCGCCCTTGGCGAACTGGCTCATGTGCGCGTACAGCGTGGTCATTTTCTGATTGTGGCGGATTTCCACCATATTGCCATAGCCGTTCTGGCGCTCCACCTTGACCAGGGTGCCGTCGGCCGGCGCGATGATGGGGGTGCCGGAGGCGGCGGCGTAGTCCACGCCGGAATGCAGGCGCAGCGAGCGCAAGATAGGGTGCTTGCGGAAGCCGAAGCCGGAACTGATGCGGGCATTGGCCACCGGCTGCTGGCTGAAGCCTTGCTTGATCGGCTTGCCCTGCGCGTCGTAGTAGGCGCCGGATTCGCTGTCGTGGGCGAAGTAGAACGCCTGGTGCAGCTTGCCGGCGCGCTTGATTTCCACCGCCAACAGATTGCCGGCCGCGATGGGCGCGCCGTTGTAGAGCAGGGTTTCGTACACCAGATTGATGCGGTCGCCCTTGCCCAGGGAGTTGATGTTGAACTGGTCGGCGAAGATTTCCGTCAGCTGGGCGCGGATGTCGCGCGGCACCTGGGCCTTGGCCAGCGCGGCGCTGACCGAGCGGGTGATGGGCAGCGAGCGCACCGTCTGCACCGCTTCGGTGGCGATGGGATCGGCGCTGGCCTGCCATTCGCCGTTGACCTTCTCGATGGCCACCAGCACCTGTTCGCCGTTTTCATCGTCGTTGAGGAAGCGCAGGCCGAACAATTCGCCCAGATCGTTGGTTTGCACCGACACCGTGGCGCCGGTCTTCAGCTTGAGCAAATCCTTGGACAGCGGGCTGGAATGCAGGAAGCGGTTGGCCTCGCTGTCGCGGATGCCCAGGCGGTTCAGCACGCGGGCGATGGTGTCGCCGCGCTGGATCGCCTCGTCGCGCCAGTAACGGGTGGCGCTTTCGCTGAAGGAAAAGGCCGGCAGGCTCAGCTGCTCGGTCACTTCTTTTTGCAAGACTTCCGGCTTGGCGGGCTGGGCGCCGTTCTGGGCCACGGCAAAGGCGGTGGCCATGCCGAACAGCGGCAGCGAAGCGGCTATGCCCAGCAGGCTCAGGTGATTGTTCACCAGCTTGTGGAAGCAGTTTTGCGGGATATGTAGCAGTTTGCGATAATCCATCGTTCACTTAAAAAAGGCTGGCATCGCCAACCTTTGTCGTTCCGTATGTGCGCCAATCACAGGCCTTGCGGCCGCGTCTGGATGTTTGGAGCGCTGACGCGACATAAGTTCCTGTGCAAACTGTAAATTATAGCCGCGATTCCGGATGCTATCGGCCTGATTGCGCCTGGCTGCGATGCCATGGCGTTTTTGCAAGGCTTTGATATTACTTCGATCTCGCCATCCTTGTGTAGCGATAAATGAAATTGACATTGCTGTTGCCGGGTTTGCTCTGGCTGGACGGCCACGACGGCGCCGATGTGTGCAAGGGCTTGGAAATGCCGGCCCTGCAGCGTTTGCTGGGCCAGGGCGCGCGCCTTGAACGGCCGGCGGCCTTGAGCGAAATGCTGGCTGCTCCGTGGCGCGGTTCGACCGAGGGCCTGGCGCGCTTGCTGGCGCGGCAGGCCGGCTTGCCGGCGGAGCAGGGGGATTGGCTGCTGGCCGATCCGGTGCATCTGCGCGTGGACCGCGACCGCGCCTTGCTGGCCGATATCGGCGTGATGAGCTTGAGCCAGGCGGAGGCGGACGAATTGGCCGCCGCGCTGAACCGCCATTTCGCCGAGGACGGCTGGCGCATCCATCCGCTGGAACCGGGACGCTGGCTGCTGCAGTTGGAGGCCGCCGCGGCCGCCAGCTTCACGCCCTTGCCGGACGCGGTGGGCGAGGACGTCAACGCCCACCTGCCGCGGGGCGAGCGCGGCCTGGACTGGAGCCGGCTGCTGAATGAAGCGCAGATGCTGTTGTACACCCATCCGCTGAACGACGCGCGCGAGGCGCGAGGCGAACTCAGCGTCAACAGCCTGTGGCTATGGGGCGGCGGAGCCGAGCCGGACTGGCGCGCGCCGGCCGAGCAGGTGTTCGCCGACGAGGACTGGCTGGGCCTGATCGCCGCCGAGGCCGGCGCGCCTTGTCTGCCAGCGCCTTACGACTTCGCCGGCTTCATCGACCAGGCCGGCGGCCGCGACAGCCTGCTAGTGCTGGACGCGTTGCAGGCGGCGGCGCAATACCGCGACGCCTGGGGTTGGCGCGACGCGCTGCTGCGGCTGGAGCGCGACTGGTTCGCGCCGCTGTTGCAGGCGCTGCGCCAAGGCCGCATCGACAGCCTGACGCTGCGCGCGCACGGCCCCAGGGGGCTGGAATTGAACATCCGCCGCAATGATCTATGGAAATTCTGGAAGCGGCCGCTGCCGTTGTCCGCCTTGTACTGAGAAAACATGTCCCGAATCGTCCCCCGCGCCATACCGGCCGACACCCAGGAACAATTGCTGCGCCAGGGCTTGAGCCCGCTGATGGCGCGGCTATACGCCGCGCGCGGCATCTGCGACTGCGCCGAGCTGGATTACGGCCTCAAGGCCTTGCTGCCCTATCAGGATCTGAAAAATATCCAGCCGATGGCCAGCCGGCTGGCCGACGCCGTCGCCGCCGGTCAGCGCCTGCTGGTGGTGGCCGACTACGACGCCGACGGCGCCACCGCCTGCGCGGTGGCGGTCAAGGGCCTGTCCATGCTGGGCGCGCGCGTGGATTTCATCGTGCCCAATCGCTTTGAATACGGTTATGGCCTGACGCCGGAAATCGTTGAGCTGGCCGCGCGTCAGAACCCGGACATCATCGTCACCGTCGACAACGGCATCGCCAGCGTCGACGGCGTGCTCGCCGCCAAGGCGCGCGGCATCGAGGTGCTGGTCACCGATCACCACCTGCCCGGCGATGTGCTGCCTGAGGCGCTGATCGTCAATCCGAATCAGCCCGGCTGCGAATTCCCGTCCAAGAACCTGGCCGGCGTCGGCGTGATGTTCTACGTGCTGCTGGCCTTGCGCGCCGAAATGCGCCGGCGCGGCGTGTTCGACGAGCGCGGCCAGCCCAATCTGGGCGAGTTGCTGGACTATGTGGCGCTGGGCACGGTGGCCGACGTGGTGCGGCTGGATCAGAACAACCGCACCCTGGTGGAGAACGGCCTCAAGCGCATGCGCGCCGGCCGCATGACGCCGGGCATCGCCGCGCTGTTCCGCGTCGCCGGCCGCGCCCATTACAAGGCGAATACCTTCGACCTCGGTTTCACGCTGGGCCCGCGCCTGAACGCCGCCGGCCGCCTGGACGACATGAGCCTGGGCATCGCCTGCCTGCTGGCCGCCAACGAGGAGCAGGCGATGCGGCTGGCGCAGCAGCTGGATCAGCTCAACCGCGAGCGGCGCAGCATAGAGCACGGCATGCAGGACGAGGCGCTGGCGGCGCTGTCCGGCATCGACGCCGACAACCGCTATACGCTGAGCCTGTTCCGCGACGATTGGCATCAGGGCGTGGTCGGCATCGTCGCCTCGCGGCTGAAGGAGCGCTTCCACCGGCCGGCCATTGTGTTCGCGCCCGGCGACGATGGCGAAATCAAGGGCTCGGGCCGCTCGATTCCCGGCTTCCATCTGCGCGACGCGCTGGATCTGGTGTTCAAGCGCCATCCCGGCCTGATCCTCAAGTTCGGCGGCCACGCGATGGCGGCCGGCCTGAGCCTGCGGCAAGCGCGTTTCGACGAATTCCAGCGCGCCTTCGAGGCGGTTGCGCGCGAACTGCTGGAGGAGCGCCATCTGACCCGCACCATAGAAACCGACGGCAGCCTGGCACCGCGCGAACTGAACCTGGTCTTCGCCGAACAATTGGCGGCCGAGGTCTGGGGCCAGGGCTTCCCGGTGCCATATTTCCACGACCGCTTCGCGGTGATGAGCCAGCGCGTGGTCGGCGACAAACATCTGAAGCTGCGGCTGGCGCGCGACGGCGAGGAGTACGACGCCATGCTGTTCAACCAGGTGGAGTGGCTGCCGGACAATGTCGACGCGGTCTACCAACTGATCGCCAATGAGTGGCAGGGCCGCAAGGAGCTGCAAGTGTATTTGCAGCATTGGACTGCGGTGTGAGCTCGCGCTTCTTGGTGTTGACCGGCGGTCCGGGCGCCGGCAAGAGTGCCTTGCTGGAAGCCTTGCGCGCAGCCGGACATTCGGTGATGGACGAGGCCGGCCGCGCCATCATCCAGGATCAGGCGTTGATAGGCGGGCGCGCCTTGCCCTGGGTGGATCCTCGCGCCTTTGCCGAGGCGATGCTGGGCTGGGAACTGCGCAGCCTGCGGCTGGCGGCGGGCTTGCCCGGTCCGGTGTTCTTCGATCGCGGCCTGCCCGATGTGTTGGGCTATCTCGACTTGCTCGGCCTGCCGATTCCCGCTCATATGCAAGCCGCCGCCGAGCGTTTTCCCTATCATCGCCATGTGTTCTTGTTGCCGCCGTGGCGCGAGATATTCGTGCAGGACCAGGAGCGCAAGCAGAGTTTCGCCGAGGCTGAGCGCACTTGCGCCGCGATGGAGCGCACCTATCGGCGTCTGGGTTATCACATCATCGAAGTGCCGCCGGCACCCTTGGCGCAACGGCTTAGCTTCATCGTCGAACAGTCGTTGCCGGACCGCGGGATGCGGGCCGGCCAATTAGAGGTCACGTAATGGAAATGTTGGTGATCGGCTTGTTGCTGGGGCTGCTGGCCGCCGGCGCGGCCGCGACCGTGCTGCGCGGTCGTCTCGCGCGGCAGGCGGCTGACCTGCAGGCGCAGCAGGAAATGACGCGCCTGCAATTGGATGAATGCCGGCAGCGGGAACGGGTCGCGCTGGCTCAGGCGCAGCAACAAGGGCAGCAGTTGGGCGACATCCAGACCCAGTTGGGTGCTTATGTGGCGCGCGCTCAGCGCGTGCCGGAACTGGAGCGGCAGGCGCAGGAGCGGGATAAGCAGTTGGACCAGTTGCAAGCGGAGCTGCGCCGTGTCGGCGCGCTGCTCGCCGCCAGCGAAGAGCAGGGCAAGATGTTGACCGCGCTGCAGGGGCGGGCGCAGACGCAGGGCGAGGAAATCACCCGGCTCACCGCGCGCGAGCAGGAATTGACGACCTTGCTGGAGCAGGAGCGCGGCCAGAATGCTGAAAAACTGGAGCTGCTGCGCGAGGCGCGCGAAAGCATGGCGGCGCAATTCAAGGCGCTGGCCGGCGACATCCTGGAGGAGAAGGCCAAGCGTTTCACCGAGCAAAACCAGCAGAACCTGGATCACCTGCTCAGCCCCTTGCAGCAGCGCTTGCAGGATTTCGGCAAGCTGGTGCAGGACAGCTATGAAAAAGACAGCCAGGGGCGCTTGTCGCTGGAGGCGGAGCTCAAGCGCCTGCAGGAGCTCAATAGCCGGCTGGGCGACGACGCTGCGGCGCTGACCAATGCCTTGACCGGCGCCAGCAGCAAGGCGCAGGGCACCTGGGGCGAGATGGTGCTGGAACGGGTGCTGGAGACTTCCGGCCTGCACAAGGACCGCGAATACCGGGTGCAGGTGTCCGATGTGGTGGCCGGCGAGGACGGCGTCCGCCGCTACCAGCCCGACGTGGTGATAGACCTGCCGGAAGGCAAGCAGCTGGTGGTGGACTCCAAGGTGTCGCTGAACGCCTATGTGCGCTATACCGCGGCCGAGGACGAGGCCGAGCGCGCGGCGGAAATGAAAGCCCATGTCGCGGCCATCCGCGCCCATATCCGCACTTTGTCGGAAAAGCGCTATCAGGATCTGTACCGCTTGAACACCCTGGATTTCGTGTTCATGTTCATCCCGGTGGAACCGGCCTATCTGCTGGCGGTGCAGCAGGACATGAGCCTGTTCAGCGAGGCTTTCGAGCGCCGCATCATGATAGTCGGTCCCAGCACCCTGCTGGCGACGCTGCGCACCGTGGCCAGCATCTGGCGCTATGAATACCAGAACCAGAACGCGCAGGAGATCGCGCGTCAGGGCGGCGCCTTGTACGACAAGTTCGTCGGCTTCGCCGGCAATCTGGAGAAACTGGGCAAGCAGCTGGACAATGCGCGCGACAGCTTCGGCGACGCGATGAAACAGCTGTCCAGCGGCCGCGGCAACCTGGTGGCCAGCGCCGAGCGCCTGCGCAAACTGGGGGTACGCAATAACAAGCAATTGCAGCAGCATCTTAAACTGGGCGCCGAGGAAGAGCCGGGCGAAGACGAGGTCGGCGAACCGCTTCCGGACTGACGGAAGTCAGTTGGAGATGACCGTTTCGTGATAGAATACAGGCTGTCATTACTTAATGCTGGCCGCCCTGCGGCGGGCGCGTGAATGCACCCGCAATCGCAGGGCGGCCTGTTCATCCTTACGAATCAAGAAACTATGACCGATAACCTGTTCGCCAAGGAAACCATCCCCATCAGCCTCGAAGAGGAGATGCGCCGCTCTTATCTGGATTACGCGATGAGCGTGATCGTGGGCCGCGCCTTGCCTGATGTGCGCGATGGCCTGAAGCCGGTGCACCGTCGGGTGCTGTACGCCATGCACGAGCTGTCCAACGACTGGAACCGCGCGTACAAGAAATCGGCGCGTATCGTTGGCGATGTGATCGGTAAATACCACCCGCACGGCGACACCGCGGTGTACGACACCATCGTGCGCATGGCGCAGGACTTCTCGCTGCGCTACCCCTTGGTGGACGGTCAGGGCAACTTCGGTTCGGTGGACGGCGACAACGCCGCCGCGATGCGTTACACCGAAATCCGCATGGCGCGCATCGCCCATGAACTGCTGGCCGACATCGAGAAGGAAACCGTGGACTTCGGTCCCAACTATGACGGCTCCGAACACGAACCGCTGATCCTGCCGGCCAAGATCCCCAATCTGCTGATCAACGGCTCCTCCGGCATCGCCGTGGGCATGGCCACCAATATTCCGCCGCACAATCTGAACGAGGTGGTGGACGCCTGCCTGGCCTTGCTGGCCAATAGCGATCTGACCATAGACGAGCTGATCGACATCATTCCGGCGCCTGATTTCCCCACCGCCGGCATCATCTACGGCACCGCCGGCGTCAAGGAAGGCTACCGCACCGGCCGCGGCCGCGTGATCATGCGCGCGCGCGTCCATTTCGAAGACATCGGCAAGGGCGACCGCCAGGCCATCATCGTCGACGAGATCCCGTACCAGGTGAACAAGGCGCGGCTGCTGGAACGCATCGGCGAGCTGGTGCGCGACAAGCAGATCGAGGGCATCTCCGACCTGCGCGACGAGTCCGACAAGTCCGGCATGCGCGTGGTGATCGAGCTCAAGCGCGGCGAAATGCCGGAAGTGGTGCTCAACCACCTGTACAAGCTGACCCAGCTGCAGGACAGCTTCGGCATCAATATGGTGGCGCTGGTGGACGGCCAGCCGCGCTTGTTGAACCTGAAGCAGATCCTGGTGGAATTCCTGCGTCACCGCCGCGAAGTGGTGACCCGCCGCACCATCTTCGAACTGCGCAAGGCGCGCGAGCGTGGCCACATCCTGGAAGGCCTGGCCGTCGCGCTGTCCAACGTCGACGAAATCATCGCGCTGATCAAGGCGTCGGAAACCCCGCCGCAGGCCAAGATCGCGCTGATGGAGCGCGAATGGCGTTCGCCGCTGGTCGAGGAAATGCTGTCGCGCGTGGATCAGGACAAGGCGCGTCCGGACGGCCTGGCCGAAGAATTCGGCCTCAAGGCCAATGGCTACCGCCTGTCCGACGCCCAGGCCCAGGCCATCCTGGAAATGCGCCTGCAGCGCCTGACCGGCCTGGAGCAGGACAAGATCGTCGCCGAATACCGCGACATCATGGCGGTGATTCTGGACTTGCTGGACATCCTGGCCAAGCCGGAACGCATCAACCAGATCATCAGCGACGAACTGTCCGCCATCCGCGCCCAGTTCGGCGACGCGCGCCGCTCCGAGATCGAGCCCTTCGGCGGCGACATCAATATCGAGGACCTGATCACCCCGCAAGACATGGTGGTGACCATCTCCCATACCGGCTACATCAAGGCCCAGCCGATCGACGACTACAGCGCCCAGCGCCGTGGCGGTCGCGGTAAGCAGGCGGCGGCCACCAAGGACGATGACTTCATCGACACCTTGTTCGTGGCCAATACCCACGATTTCGTGCTGTGCTTCTCCAGCCGCGGCCGCTGCTACTGGCGCAAGGTCTACGACCTGCCGCAGGGTGGCCGTCAGAGCCGCGGCAAGCCCATGGTCAATGTGCTGCCGCTGGAAGAGGGCGAGAAGATCAACGCGCTGCTGCCGGTCAAGGAATTCCGCGACGACCAGTACGTGTTCATGGCCACCGCCGACGGCACCGTGAAGAAGACGCCGTTGCGCGCCTTCTCCAAGCCGCGCGCGGCCGGCATCATCGCCATCAACCTGGACGAAGGCAATTACCTGATCGGCGTGGCGCTGACCTGCGGCAAGAGCGTGGCTGGCCAGGGCGACGAGGATGACGAGGCCATCGTGGAGGAAGACATCGCGGTCGAAGGCGAACTGATCGAGGATGGCCTGCCGGTCGAGGGCGATCAGGTGATGTTGTTCTCCGACGCCGGCAAATCGGTGCGCTTCAGCGAAAGCCAGGTGCGGCCGATGGGACGCACTTCCAGAGGCGTGCGCGGCATGAAGCTGGGCGAGGGCCAGAAGCTGATCTCCCTGCTGGTGACCAACTCCGAAGACCAGATGGTGCTGACCGCCAGCAACGGCGGCTACGGCAAGCGTACCCGCACCGGCGACTTCCGCCTGACCAGCCGCGGTACCCAGGGCGTGATCGCGATGGACCTGACCGACAAGACTGGCTTCAAGCTGGTGGCGGCCAGCCTGGTGGAAGAAACCGACGACGTGATGCTGATCACCACCGGCGGCGTGCTGATCCGCACCAAGGTGGCGGAAGTGCGCGAAACCGGCCGCTCCGCCCAGGGCGTGCGCCTGATCAATCTGGACGAAGGCGAGCAGCTGATCGGCCTGGAAAAAGTGGCGGAAGGCGATAGCGACGACGAGGCGGAAGCCTTGGATGGCGAAGGCGAGGATGCCGCGAACGAGGGCGGCGAGGCATGATTCCGACGCCGGCCAATCAGCAGGTGCTGGAGGCGATGAGCCAGCTCTTCGTCTCCTTCCCGCACTGCGTCACCCTCGGCATCGAGTATGTCGGCACCGAGGGCCGCAAGGTGACGCTGAAGGCGAACTGGCGCGAAGACCTGGTGGGCAATCCGGTCACCGGCATCCTGCACGGAGGCGTGATCACCTCCTTGGTGGACACCTGCAGCGCGGTGGCGGTGACCGCTCATCTGCCGGAGATGGAAACCATAGCCACGCTGGACTTGCGCATCGACTACCTGAAGGCGGCCACGCCGGGCAAGCCCATTTTCTGTCGGGCGGAATGCTATCGTCTGGCCAGCCAGATCGCCTTCACCCGCGCGGTGTGCTATCACGAGTCGCCCAGCGATCCGATCGCCCACGGCGTCGCCACCTTCATGCGCGAATCCAGCCGTACCCCGATGTTGCCGGAGGCCGCCGCATGAGCCAGTTCATGGAGCGCTTCAACGCGCTGCGCGATCAGAAAGCCTATGCGCAAATCGTCGACGAGCTGCCCTATATCAAGCTGATGGGGGTGGAGTTGAGCGAGGACGAGGCCGGCGAACTGCTGTTCCAGCTGCCCTTTGCCGAGCGCAATGTCGGCAATACCGCTTTGCCGGCGCTGCATGGCGGGCTGATCGGCGGCTTTCTGGAAAGCGCGGCGATGCTGCACCTGATGTGGAGCCGGGAATCGCTGGAGACGCCGAAGATCGTCGATTTTTCGCTGGACTACCTGCGGCCGGGTCGGCCGCAAACCCTGTACGCCAAGTGCGAGATCACCAAGCAGGGCAAGCGGGTGGCCAATGTGCTGATCGAAGCCTGGCAAGAAGACCGGCGAAAGCCGGTCGCGGTGGCGAGAGCCCACTTCCTGCTTAGTCAATAAGCTATAACAAAGGCCCGGCGCTTCGCGATCGGGCCTTGTCGCATCTCAAGGCCCGAATCTCCGCCGGCGCGGGTGCCGAGGGCCGTCAACGCAAATAGAGGATGAACATGGCCAAAGTGTACAACTTCTCCGCCGGCCCCGCCGTGCTGCCGCACCAGGTGCTGGCCGAAGCGCAAAGCGAAATGCTGGACTGGCACGGCTCCGGCATGTGCGTGATGGAAATGAGCCATCGCGGCAAGGAGTTCATGGAAATCATCCACGACGCCGAGCACGATCTGCGCGAGCTGATGGGCATTCCCGCCAACTACAAAGTGCTGTTCCTGCAAGGCGGCGCCTCGCTGCAGTTTTCCCAGGTGCCGCTGAACCTGCTGGGCGAGCGCGACAGCATAGACATCGTCAACACCGGCCACTGGTCCAAGCTGGCGATCAAGGAAGCGCGCCGCTATGCCAAGGTGAACGTGGCGGCCAGCAGCGAGGACCGCAACTTCGCCTATGTGCCGGACGAAGCCGGCTGGCAGCGCGATCCCAAGGCGGCCTATCTGCACTATACCTCCAACGAGACCATAGGCGGCCTGCAATTCCCCTTCGTGCCGCAAAGCCTGCCGGAGGTGCCGCTGGTTTGCGACATGTCCTCGGACTTCCTGTCGCGCGAAGTGGACGTCAGCCAGTTCGGCCTGATCTACGCCGGCGCGCAGAAGAATATCGGCCCGTCCGGCCTGGTGGTGCTGATCGTGCGCGAAGACTTGCTGGGCAAGGCGCGCGCCGACCTGCCCACCATGCTCAACTACCAGGTCCACGCCGACGCCGACTCGATGTACAACACGCCGCCGACCTTCCCGATCTATATCTCCGGCCTGGTGTTCAAATGGCTGAAGGAGCAGGGCGGGGTCAAGGCCATCGCCACCCGCAACGAGGAGAAGGCCGGTCTGCTCAACCATGTGATCGAATCCAGCGGCGGTTTCTATCACACCCATATCGACGCGCCGTTCCGCTCGCGCATGAACGTGGTGTTCCGGCTCAAGGAAGAAGGGCTGGAAGAAACCTTCCTGCTGGAGGCGCGCAAGAACGGCCTGATCCAGTTGAAAGGACATCGCGCGGTCGGCGGCATCCGCGCGTCCATTTACAACGCGATGCCTATCGAGGGCGTCAAGTCCTTGGCCAACTTCATGCAGGACTTCGCGCGCATGCACGGCTGAGCCGTCGCCGCGCCGTTCCAGCCCGCCTGCCGGCGGGCTTTTTCATGGCGCTGGCGAACGAAGCCGCCGCGCCGGGGTCTACCCCCTTCGCCGCCGGCCGGATGCCGGCGGCGTTGAAAACGGGAGTTTGCATAATGAAATCGCTATTGTTCGCCGCGCTGGCCTTGAGCGGCACGGCCGCCATCGCCAAACCGCTGAGCTTGCCGGAGATTCCGGCCGGCCAGCGCCAGGTCGTCAACTATGTCTGCGCCGACGGCGCCAAGCTTAAGGTCAAGTATTACAACGCCAAGAATGGTCAGAGCTTCGCGGTGTTGCCTATCGCCGGCAAGACCCTGTTGTTGAGCAATGTGGTGTCCGGCTCCGGCGCCAAATACGCGGCCGAGCAATACAGCTGGTGGACCAAGGGGCCGGAAGGCACGCTGCGCGATGAGATCGCCGATAAGGTGTTGCTGGGCGATTGCAAGGAAAGCCGACGTTAAATGTCGGACGCCGCCGCGCGCACGGCGTCCAGCTCCGGCCGCTGCAGAAACTCCTGCAGCGGCATGGGCTTGGCAAACAGATAACCTTGCAACCAGCCCACGCCCAGCCGGCTCAAATAGGCGCGTTGCGCCTCGGTCTCCACGCCCTCCGCCACGATTTGCAATTCCAGCTTGTGCGCCAGTTCCGCCACGCTGTCCACGATGTGACTGGATGGCGCGTCCGCGCCTATGCTGGCGGTGAAGCTCTTGTCTATCTTGATGCCGTCCAGCGGCAGCTGCTGCAGATACACCAGGCTGGAATGCCCGGTGCCGAAATCGTCTATCGCTATCATCACGCCCAGCTCCCGCAAGCGCTGCAGCCGCGCGCAGGCTTCCGGCGTCGGCTCCACCATCTCTCTCTCGGTCAGCTCCAACACCAGATTCAGGCCGCCAGGCGGGAAATGGGCGAGGAACTGCCGGCAGTCGTCCAATAGCGAGTCGTCGCGCAAATGGGCGGCGGTGATATTGATACCCAAATGGAACTGCGGCGGCAAGCCGGCCCGGCCCAGGGCGCGCGCCAGCTGATGCATCATCCGCCGCGTCATCGGCACGATCATGCCGCAGTCCTCGGCGCGCGGAATGAACAGGTCCGGCCGGATCAGCCCATCGCGCGGGTGGCGCCAGCGCATCAGCGCCTCGGCTCCGTGCCAGGCCAGTCCGTCGGCGCGCACCACCGGCTGCAGAAAGGCCTCGAATTCGCCATTGTCCAGCGCGCGCTGCAGCTCAACGGTGGGCGAGGCCGGCCGGTTCAACTGCCATTGCAGCGCCGCGGCCAGCACCAGGCCCAGCGCCGCCATGCTGAAAAACACCAGCTCATAGCTGCTGCCGAGCTGGCGATACAGGTCGCGGCGGCTAAAGCCGGTGATCACGCTATAGGGGTAGTGGGCGGACTGCTGTTCTATCGTCACCAGGTCGAAACGGGGGCTGGGGCCGGCGTGGACCGCGTGATCGGGGCCGATCCAGTTCCGCCCCACTTGCATATAGACCGGGCCATGATCGCTGGCCATGTCCAGGCTGAACTGCAAATGAATACCGTCGATGGCGATGAGCACGGCGATTTCTTTGGGGCGTTTGCGGTAGATGATCAGCGGCCGTCCCGGCGTCAGCGCGTTGCCGGGCAGCAGCAACAGGTTCTGGCCCGGCCGCGCCGGTTCCGGTGGCGAGGTTTGCTGATGGTAGACGCCGAACAGCGAAGAACAATAGAGGACGCCGTTGCGCTCCAGCGTCACGCTGCGGATGAAGGGCACCACAGTCACCTGGCGGCGCAACTCTTGCTCGATCGCCCCGCAGGTCCGGCCGGTGAGCGGGAGCACCTTGTCAGCGGCCTGCTCGGCATAGCCCAGCATCATGTCCAGCATGTTTTCCGCCTGGTCGGCCTGGATGATGGCTTGCTGGCGCAGGCGCTGGCTTTCCTGCCAATAGACGATGGGGGTGATCACCAGCAAGGGCAGCACGGCGGCGACGAAAACCAGCAGCCCGCGGCTGATGCGGGCGGGCAAGGGGCGGCGGCGGGCAATCATGGCGCGGGCGAGGGAGTTGGCATGGTTCATGATATACGAGGGGGGGGCCGCTTGCCCGCGAGCTTAGTCCGCCGCCGCTTCCGGCTGCGATAGATGCACCAGGCTGAGCAGGATGAAGCCGATGAAGGCATAGGCCTTCATTTGGCCGTTCCATTGATTGGCCCACATCGCGAAATATTCACCGCCTATCACCGCGAAGCCGGTATACCAGACCAGCAGCGCCGGAATGCAGCCCAGCGTGAACCAGGTCTTGCCGCGCAGATAGGCGTCCTCGCGGCCGCATAGCGCGCCGCGCAGCATCTGGCCGCCGCCCCAGGCGCACAGCAGGCCGAACAGCAGCTCGCCGGAGATGATGGCCAGGTAGGCGGCCTGCTGCCAGCCGGGATCGGTGATGGCGCGGCTCTTCAGCGCCTGGCCGCCGAACCAGGGCTCCATGCTGTCCATCGCCAACACGTGGCGGACGAACTGCCAATTGCTATCGTAGTCCAGCATATTGCCGCTGGCGGCCAGCAGGCCGAACAGCGCGATGGACAGGGCGAGCAGGCTTTTGAAGCACTGCTGGGCGCGGCGCAAGCTTGGTTTAGGCATGGTTTCTCCTTTGGATGGGGATTGTGGAGCGGGGAATTGTGCCAGCGTGGAGCCGGGCTGTGAATGGCGGAGCGGCGCACGCAAAAAGCCCCGCCGAAGCGGGGCTGAGGGATGGCGCGCGGGCAGGGTTCAGAACCAGCCGCCGTAACGCTTGATATAAATGGTCTTCACCGTCTGGGCCAGCGTCATGTAGCCGAGCATGGTGGCGAGCAACCACCAGAAGTAGCTGCTGTCCAGCTTGACGAAGCCTATGCTGTCCGCCAGCGGCGAGAACGGCAGGTAGCAGCCGATGAGGATGGCCAGCGTGGTGGACAGCAGGACCGGCAGCGAGGCGGTGCTTTGCAGGAAGGGGATCTTGCGCGTGCGCAGCATGTGCACCACCAGGGTCTGCGATACCAGGCTTTCGATGAACCAGCCGGAGTGCATGATGTCGGCGCCGCCGCTGCTGATGCCCTGGGCCTGGCCGGCGTAGTAGGCGGCTCCGGCGCCGAACACCGTCCACATCAGCGCATAGGTGGTGATGTCGAACACCGAGGAAGTGGGCCCAATCCACAGCATGAAGCGCTTGATGTTGTCGGCTTCCCATTTGCGTGGCTTTTTCAGGAACTCGGGATCCATCTTGTCCCAGGGCAGCACCATCTGCGATACATCGTAGATCAGGTTCAGGATCAGCAGATGCATCGCCAGCATCGGCTCCCACGGCAGCCAGGCCGAAGCCACCAGTACCGAGAACACATTGCCGAAGTTGGAACTGGCGGTCATGTTCAGGTACTTCAGGATGTTGCCGAAGGTTTCACGCCCCTTGATCACGCCTTCTTCCAGCACCATCAGGCTCTTTTCCAGCAGGATGATGTCGGCGGTTTCCTTGGCGATGTCGGCGCCGCTGTCCACCGAGATGCCGACGTCGGCGTCGCGCAGCGCCGGCGCGTCGTTGATGCCGTCGCCGAGGAAGCCGACGGTGTGGCCGTTGGCCTGCAGGGCCTTGACCACGCGCGATTTCTGCAGCGGAGTCAGCTTGGCGAAGATAGTGGTGTGCTTGACCGCGCTGCACAGCGCCACATCGTCCATCTGGTCGATGTCCTTGCCCACCAGCGGCACGCCGGGGCTGAGGCCCACTTCGCGGCATACCTTGGCGGTGATGATGGGGTTGTCGCCGGTCAGCACCTTGACCGCCACGCCGTACTCCTTCAGCGCGCGGATGGCCGGCGCCGCGGAGTCCTTGGGCGGGTCGAGGAAGGTCAGGAAGCCGCGCACCACCAGCTGGGCTTCGTCATTGGTCTTGTAATTGCGCTTGGCTTCTTCGGCCGGAATGTCGCGGGTGGCGACCAGCAGCACGCGGTAGCCCTCGGCGTTGTAGTCCTGGCTGCGCTTGAGCAGGGCGGCCCGATCTTCCTCGCTCAGCGGCTTCACTTGCTCGCCGTCCTGCACATGGCTGGAGACGGCCAGCATTTCTTCCACCGCGCCTTTGGAAATCAGCAACTGGCGGCCACGCTGGTTTTCCACGATCACCGACAGCCGGCGACGCACGAAGTCGAACGGCATTTCGTCCACCTTGCTGTAGCCGCTGGGCTTGACGCGGTTGCCCAGCTCATCGGCGTGCTCCACCACGGCAATATCCATCAGGTTCTTCATGCCGCTCTGGTGGAAGCTGTTCAGCCAGGCCAGTTGCAGCACGCCCTCGTCCTTGAGCCCATGGATATTGTAATGGTGTTCCAGGATGATCTTGTCCTGGGTCAGGGTGCCGGTCTTGTCGGTGCACAGCACGTCCATCGCGCCGAAGTTCTGCACCGAATTCAGACGCTTGACCACTACCTTGCGCCGCGCCATCGCCACCGCGCCCTTGGCCAGGTTGGCGGACACGATCATCGGCAGCATTTCCGGGGTCAGGCCCACGGCCACCGCCAGCGCGAAGGTCAGGGCGGACATCCAGTCGCCCTTGGTCAGGCCGTTGATCATGAACACCACCGGCACCATCACCAGCATGAAGCGGATCAGCAGCCAGGACACGCTGTTGACGCCGCGGTCGAAGCTGGTTTCCACCCGCTTGTGGCTGACTACATTGCGCGCCAGCGAGCCGAAATAGGTGTCGGTACCGGTGGCCACCACGATGGCGGAAGCCTTGCCGCTGACCACATTGGTGCCCATGAAGCAGATATTGGGCAGGTCAAGCAGGTCCAGCAGCTCGGCGTCGCCGTTGATCTGGCCATTGGCGGACTTTTCGGCCACCGAGCCCAGGGTGTCGTACTTCTCCACCGGCAAGGCCTCGCCGGTCAGCACCGCCTGGCTGATGAAGAGATCGCGGGATTCGATCAGCTTGATGTCGGCGGGAATCATGTCGCCGGCCTGCAGGTGCACGATGTCGCCGGTCACCAGCTCGCTCATCGCGATTTCCTGGCGGATCGGGCTGCTGCCGTTGGCCGGGCGCCGCTGCACGGTGGCGGTGTTGCGCACCAGCGATTTCAGCTTTTCCGCCGCCTTGGCGGAGCGGAACTCCTGCCAGAAGCGCAGCAGGCCGCTGATGCTGATCATGGTCACCAGGATGATGATGCCGGTCCATTCCTGTTCGCCCGGCTGGGCGAAGTAAACGTCGGTGAAGTAGTTGATGGCGGCCAGCACCATCAGCACGATGACAAAGGGGTTGTTGAAGGCCTGCGCCAGCTGGATCAGCGGGTGCGGGGCCTTGTCGTGGGCCACTTCGTTGGCGCCGAACTGGGCGTAGCGCTGATGCGCTTCCGCCATGGTCAGGCCGTCGAGATGGCCGCGCACATGTTGCAGGGTTTCTTCTACGGAGCTTTCGGCTTCCTGTACCGCGCGGATGGCCGGTTTTTCCTGTTTCGCGCCAGGGGTGGCGACATAGCCTTTCAGCTTGTGCCGGCTGGTGGTGTGTTTCGTCATTTCATGTCTCCTGCGCGGGGCCCGGCGCAGCATCGGTCTTCGCCGGGTCAGGCGGGACGGATGTCTGGCGGGCGCAGCGCAGCGGGTGTCGCGGATATTCTGGTTTGGAAGTGGGCGCCCGCCTGCCTTGTTGTCGGTGTGTGCAGGGCGGGCGGTAGCGGGTAACTGTCGTCGGTCATGCGGTGTTTCCTTTGCAAATGAGATGGTGAGAGGGGATTGAATCGGCGGCCGCCCGCGGCTCAGCCCAGGGCCAGCGGCCGCACGGTGTTGGACCACTCCGGGCGGCTGTGCCCGGGCAGGATGTCCAGCCGCACCCGGGTCAGCGGCAGATTGCCCAGCCGCTGCATGACGGCTTCCAGAAAGTGCATGGAAGCATCGCCGCGGGAGCGGAATTCGGTGGCCAGCATCCAGTTGGCCGGCGCGCCGGAGGCGTGGCATTCGCCGGCGAGCATGGTTTCGTTCCAGCTGGACACTTTCAAGCCGTGTCCCTGCGCGGCGCTGCGGATTTCCCTGCGCACGGACTTGACCGCCTGCGTTGGGCAGATGACCGACAGCTGGTAGCGTTGCGGCCGGATGTTGTGGCGGATGATGTCGTTCATGGCGATCTCCTAGCGATGGCCGTCCGCGGCGTGCGGACGTGCCGCCCCCTGCCTTGCGGCATGCAATAACAGGGCTTGGTTTGACGGAGGCGAGGCGCGCGCGCCGCTCACGCCGCCGTCAGGCGGCGGAGATCAGGCGGGGCGGGCGGCCTCGGGTCTGCAAGATCGAGGTTCCGGTTCTTCAGACATGGCTGGCCTTTATTGGAGGATGGATTCGAATGCTTCAGGCGCTGATGGCCCAGCGTCGGGTCGGCGAGCGGGGTTCCGACTTGCGGCGACCCCAACGCACGCGATGGATTTCCGGCATCTTGCTCAGGCGCAAGGCCATTTCATTGAAGGCTTTGCGCAGAGCGGGCGGGCATTCCAGCTTTACGCTCAGGCAGGCTTGCCCGGCATTGGTCGCGGGCGTGATGGTGACTTGGGTCGCCGCCAGGCCCAGCATGTGCATTTCCCAGAACAATTGCTTGCGCAGCGCGGTAATCACCGGGATGTCACATGTCACGTTCAGGTGGCAGCTGGTTTCGTTTTGGCGTTTGGCTGGATTGCGGACAAGGTAATTAAATAACCAAGCCAGTTTATTTGGGCGCATATTTCACTCCCTCATTTTCTATTTGAAAATGCGACAGGCAGCATTATTCTCTTCTGTGTTTTATAGTCGCAGAAATGAAAATAAATCCAATGGTCGTTTGCGATGGTCGGCGGCGGCTAATTGGCCAGTCCCGCTGTCGCAATAAGGGAGAGGCTCAGATCAGCAATTCGCCATGGGCCGGCACGGTCGCGGTTCAGGGTCTTCAATCAACATCAGAACCTCCTGCTGGTGGGCAGCGTTTGCGATTTAAAGTGGCGCCGGGGCATCCCCGGGCGGCGGTTATCAGGCGACCGGTGGCCGCCAAGTGAGCGTTCAGTGCGCCAGATTGGCCCGCTGGGCCAATAGAAAGGCGCGGTTGGGCACGCGCGGGCGTTGCGCATGGCGCGCCCAGTGCACCCGATTGACCTGCGGCAGCTGACAGAAATGAGCCGCCAGCTGGTTCAGGCTGCGGCTGGCCGCGTCAGGGCAGGCGAACAGCACGCTCAGACAGGCCAGCTCATTGTCGCCGGCGGTCAAGGCGATGCGTTCCACCTCCAGGCCGTGTGCATGCAGCTGCTTGGCGGCTTGCACGCGCAGCATGGTCAGATCGGCGTGCACGCAGAAAATATTCAATTGGTAAACGGCGGCTGGCGCGGCGATTTTGCCCGGGCGCAGCAGGTTTGCCAGTTTGGCGATCAAGCGCATGGTATTCCCCCCGTTGCGATGCAAGGAGGACGCGACGAAATCCGAAGGCAAACGCCGTAAAGGGGCGGTCAAGCGCGATCAGGCGGATAAGACGCCCGCGTGGCGCGAGTCTGGCGATGTCTGGGGTTGGCCCTTGGGCCTGGGGTCCGGATGCTGCCGGCGGCTTGATCAGGCGTGCCGCTGTTGAGTCTTAATCCGGATGTTTAGACACCACACCCTGTCATTGCAGGATGTGGCAGAGAAGAGAGTCTGCTAAATCCTGCAAGACGGCGTTGCGATACAAGATCGACTACTTCCGTCGTTGTCCACGATGAACCTTTGCAGTATTTAAGATGCTCGGATTATAGGGGGCTTTTTGGCGCTAGGCAATCCTGAATCAAACTTTTTTGTGCTTTTGTGTGCGCCGCAACACTAAATAAGCGACGAGCATGAGGAATCAAAATGGGCGGGCCTTATTTCATGCTGGCGTGGCGCGATTTTATTGACGTGGTTTGATATAGGCGGCAATTGCCAGAGGTTCAATCCGCGCCATAAGCGTAAGGTCCGCCTTGTTCCAGCGCGGCCCGGTAGGCCGGGCGCGCGTGGATGCGGCAGAGGAAGTCCAGCGCGCGAGGGTGCTCGGCGCTCAAGACGCCGCGCGCGCGCGCCGCTTCCAGCGGAAAGCTCATCTGGATGTCGGCGGCGCTGAAGGCGGCGCCGGCGAACCAGCCGGTGCGCGCCAGCTGCCGGTCGGCATGAGCGAGCAGCTGTGTCAGCAGCGGTTGCAGATAAGCACCGCGGACGCCGGCGGCCAGCTTGCGCGCCAGCGGGCGCAGCCACCAGGGTACCGGCGGCTGTTCCAGCCGTGACAGCACCAGGCTCATCACCAGCGGCGGCATCAGCGAGCCTTCCGCATGGTGCAGCCAGAAGCGGTAGTCGTGGCTTTCCGGCGTGCCGGCCGCGGGCTTGAGCCGGCCGGAGCCATAGCTGTCCACCAGGTATTCGATGATGGCGCCGGATTCCGCCAGCGTCAGCTCGCCGTCGCAGATTACCGGGGATTTGCCGAGTGGATGCACCGCCTTCAGTTCGGGCGGCGCGAGCAGGGTGACCGGGTCGCGCTGGTAGTGCTGCACCCGGTAATGCAGGTTCAGTTCTTCCAATAACCACAGCACGCGCTGCGAGCGCGAATTATTCAGATGATGGACGATGATCATGGGCGGGTTTCCAGGGCTAGATGGGCAAGCGGCTGCCGGCCTTGATCTCGCGCAGCGCCAGGCTGGAATGAATGGCGTGCAGGCCGGGCGTCTTGCGCAGCACGGTTTCGATGAAGTCGCTGTAGGCGTCCAGGCTGGGCGCGACCACTTGCAGCAGGTAGTCGGCGTCGCCGGTGATCTTGTGACAGGACAGCACCTCCGGGCGTTCCTGCATCTGCAGCTCGAAGCGGTTGGGCGCATCGTCGGCGTGCTCGCCGAAGCTGAGCCGCACGAAGGCCAGCACATCGTAGCCCAGTTTGCGGCGGTCCAGATTGGCTTGATAGTCCTTGATATAGCCGGCTTCCTCCAGGCGCTTCAGCCGCCGCCAGCACGGCGTGACGCTGAGGGATAGCCGCTCCGCCAGCTTGGGGTTGGACAGGGAGCCATCTTGCTGCAGCAAGCGCAGCAGCGTTTTATCGGTATCATCCAGCGGGGTTTTGAGTCTATTCATGCTCAATCATCGCTTTTTAAGAGTCTATTCTTGCTCCAGATTAGCGCTATGGGAGGCGTAAAAGCAAAACTATTGCCATGGCCTGGGCGCATACTTTCGCTATCGCGATTAAAGGGAGGGTGGAGAATGCTGACGATTTACAGCGATGCGCATCATTTGCATCACGGTTGCGAACTGAAGGACGGGGTGTTGATGCCCTGTTTCGAGCAACCGGGGCGCGCGGACACCATTCTGGCGCGGGTGCGGGCGATGGGGCTGGGGCCGGTGGCGGCGCCGGGAGAGTATGACAGCGCGCGCTATGCGCGGGTGCACAGCGCGCGCTATGTGCGTTTTCTTGAGCAAGCCTGGGACGAGTGGGCGGCCACAGGCCGCAGTCACGACGCCTTGCCGCTGATCTGGCCGGTGCGCGACCTGCGCAGCGATATCGAGCCGGAGTTCATCGACGGCAAGCTGGGTTTCTACGCGATGGACGCCGGCGTGGCGATCACCGCCGGCACTTGGCGCGCGGTCAGCGCCAGCGCCAACCTGGCATTGACCGGCATGGACGCCTTGCTGGCTGGAGAGAGCAGCGCTTTCGCGTTGTGCCGTCCGCCCGGCCATCATGCCGCGGCCGAGTATATGGGCGGCTATTGCTATCTGAACAATGCCGCGATCGCGGTGCAGTCCTGCCTGGACGGCGGCGCGCGCCGGGTGGCGCTGCTGGACGTGGATTACCACCATGGCAATGGCGGGCAGAGCATCTTTTACCTGCGCGACGATGTGATGTTCCTGTCCCTGCACGGCGATCCCAAATCTTCCTATCCATATTTTTCCGGCCATCGCGACGAGGCGGGCGCCGGCGCCGGCCTGGGCTTCAATCATAATTACCCGCTGCCGCATGGCACTGGCTGGCCGGCCTATGGCGAGGCCTTGCGCCACGCCTGCGGGAGAATAGCCGCCTATGCGCCGGACGCGCTGGTGGTGTCATTGGGGGTGGACACCTTCAAGGAAGACCCGATCAGCCAGTTCCGCCTGGAGAGGGAGGACTTCCTGCGCCTGGGCGAAACCCTGGGCGGCCTAGGCTTGCCCACGCTATTCGTAATGGAGGGTGGTTATATGGTGGACGATATCGGCGTCAATGCCGTCAATGTGCTGATGGGTTTTGAGGGGAGAGCCGGCGGAATTTGATCTGGATCAGTCCGGGCGCGGAAAATCGCCGTGCCCAACGGTCAGCTCACCGCGCTTGTATAAAAAATGTAAAAAGCATAGAGTGGCGGGTGTAAAATTGCTTACACCCGACAACTTCAGAGTTATTTCTCATGAAAAGCGGCCATCCTGATTCCGCAGATCGAAGTCCCAGCGCTGTTTACCAGCATTTTTCTCCTCAGTTGCCGCTGGCTGACGCCAAGCGCCACTTCAAATGGCGGCCCAGCGCGCGCCAGGAGGAGGCTTTGCTGCATGCGGCGCTGATTGCCTGTATCGCCTTGGTGGCCTTGTTCGCCTTTTTGCGCCACTGAGCGCCGCCGCGCGCCAATCGATATTTCTGATCCGCCGTGTTGAAAGTTTGAGCATGAGTTGGACGGCGCGCGCCGCTCTCGCGGCGGAGCGACGGATCACAAACCTCTTCTAAGAGCCTGTTCAAAGTCTGCTGCGCTTCGTGAGACGTGGCAGGGTGAGTACGGCTTCGAAATGCTCATTTCTCAGCCGTTTTCGCCTTGTTTCGCTCTTGCTTGCTGGAACGTAAACAGGGTCTAAGCCGGCTGCGTCTGCTCCGCCAGATGGATTTCGCGGCGCAGCTGTTTCAGCGTTGGCGTCACGATGGCGATGAAGCTGGCCTCGCGCAAGCGGCGCTGCGCCGGGTGCGACAGCAAATAGCCGGCGGCGCCGGCGTGCAGCTGGGCCGACATCGCCGCGCGCAGGCACAGCTCGCTGACCTCGGCGCGCAGCCGCAGCACGCGCGGCGCGGCCAGCTGACCGGCCTCGGCCAGCGGCGCCAGCGTCTTGGCCTCGCGCCACAGCGTGGCCAGTTCCGCCGCCAACTCATCATAGGAATGGTCCAGCCAGCGGTTCTGCTCGCCGTCGCGGCGGTTGGCGGCCAGGATATCGTCCAGGCAGCCCTGCACAATGCCCAAGCCCACCGCCGCCTGCGCCAGCACGAAACCGGGGCGCACGCGCCGGATGAAGCCGGCGAAGGCGGCCGGTTCGGCCAATACCCGCTCCGGCGTGATCAGGACCTGATCCAGCTTCACACACAATGTGCGGGTGCCGCCCATGCCGGCGATGGGCGGGCCGGCGTTCAGTTGTACGCCCGGCGTGTCGCAGTCGACGAGGAAGGCCAGCTTGTCCCCGTCGGCGCAGGCCGCGGCGGCGGCGAACAGGTGGCCGGCGCCCAGGTTGGACACCCAAGGCAGCTCTCCGCTGATCCGGTAGCCCTGTGGGCAGGGCTCGGCGCGCAAGCGCATCGGTTCCAGCCCGGCCAGATGCTTGATGGCGTTGGACAGGCCGGGGCCGCCCAGGAGGCGGCCGGCGGCCAGCTCGGCCAGGATGGTCTGCAACTCGGCGCGCGGCGCGGCGTGAAGCAGCAGGTAGACGCAGGCGCTTTGGCACCAGGCCAAGAAGGCGGTGCTGCCGCATGCCGCGCCCACTTCGGCGATGGCCGCCATCAGCGTGGCCAGGCCCAGGCCGCTGCCGCCGCGCTCGGCCGGCAGCAAGGCGGCGTAGGCGCCGTCGTCGCCCAGGCCGCGCAGCATGGCTTGCGGGTATAAGGCTTGTTGATCGATGGCGGTGGCTTGCGGCGCCAATTGCTGGCGCACGCGTTGATCGATGCGGCGCAACAGGGCTAGGGCTTCGGCTTGGTGCATGACGATGGGCGAGGGTTGGTTGATTTCAGCGGCATTCTGGGCGCGATGGGCGGCGCTGTCCATGCGTGCAGCATGCCATCTGTTCATATCGGAGCGCCGGACAGCGGAACTTGGCCGCGCCATCCTGGCTCTATCCTGTTTTCATTGACACCGTTCCCGCCGCGCCTAGGCGCGGGCAGTCCATACCGCGGAACGGGGAAAGGTTCCGATGAGCGCATCTCCCACTTTATCCCTTGGCCTGCTGTTGGCCGCGCTGGGCCTGGCAGGCCCCAGCCTGGCGCTGGACCTGGATCTCAAGCCGGCGCAGTCCGAAGCGCCCGGCCCCGCGGCCAAGCCGCCGCCGGGCTGGAGCCTGGGCTATGACAGCAAGCGCTTCAACTACCCGCCGTCCGAGCGCACCCGCCAGTTGGCGGACCAGGCGCTGCGCAGCAAGCAGGAGCCCAAGACGCCGGTGGACTGCCAAAGCCATCCCGGCTATGCCTATTGCCAGCCCAAGGGCGCCGAACGCGCCTACGCCTCCGCGCCGCCCCAGCCCATGGGCAGCGCCAAGCATTGCGATCAGGACCCGTATGCGCCGCAATGCGCGGACAGCGCCTTGCAGTTGAGCACCCGCAACAGCAATTGCGCGCCGGACGACAGCAACTGCCAGGGACTGGGCCTCAGCCTGAAGTGGGGCGACTGAGCCGGCGTCCGGGGCTGGACGGGACGCGGCAAGCCGGTAAACTGCCGGGCATCGATTCCACAAAGCGGCCGGCATGCGCATTCTTCACACCTCGGACTGGCACCTGGGCCAGCATTTCATAGGCAAGACCCGGCAGGCGGAACATCAGGCCTTCATTCACTGGCTGTTGGAACAGGCAGAATGCCAGCAGGCCGACGCGGTGCTGGTGGCTGGCGATATTTTCGACACTGGCGCGCCGCCCAGCTACGCGCGCGAGCTCTACAACGGCCTGATCGCCGCCGCCCACCGCGCCGGCGTGCAGCTGGTGTTGCTGGGCGGCAATCACGACTCCGTGGCCACGCTGGCGGAAAGCCGCGCCTTGCTGTCCTATCTGTCCGCCAGCGTGGTGCCGGCGCTGAGCGCCGACCCGGCCGAGCAAGTGCTGATTCTCAGGCGCCGCGACGGCGAGCCGGGCGCCTTACTGTGCGCGTTGCCCTATATCCGCCCGCGCGACGTGCTGCGCAGCCAGGCCGGCCAAAGCGCCGAACACAAGCAGCAGTCGCTGCAGGACGCGATCCGCGAACGCTACCAACAGGTGTATCAGCAAGCGCAGCGCCGCCGCGATGAGCTGGGCCTGGCGCTGCCCATCATCGCCAGCGGCCATCTGACCACGGTGGGCGCCAGCGCCAGCGAGTCCGTGCGCGAAATCTACGTCGGCGCGTTGGAAGCCTTTCCCAGCAACGCCTTCCCGCCGGCCGACTATATCGCCCTCGGCCACATCCACCGGCCGCAGCAAGTGGGCGGCCATCAGCACATCCGTTACAGCGGCTCGCCCATCCCGCTCAGCTTCGACGAAGCCGGACAGCGCAAGGAAGTGCTGCTGGTGGAACTGGACGAGAATGGCCTTCGCCAGGTCCAGCCGCTGCCGGTGCCATGCTTCCAGCCCTTGTGCTCGGTGCGCGGCAGCCTGGCGCAACTGCCGGCGCTGCTGGCGCGGGCGGCCGAGGCCGGCAGCGCCGAGCGCCCGGTATGGCTGGAAGTGGTGGTCGGCGTCGACGATTATTTGAGCGATCTCGCCGCGCGCGTGCAGGCCTTGTGCGACGGCCTGCCGCTGGAGCTGCTGCGCGTGCGGCGCGAGCGTGGCCAGGCCGCCGCCGGCATGGCCGCGGTTGCAGGCGAAACCCTGGCCGAACTGACGCCGCTGGACGTGTTCGAGCGCCGGCTGGCGCTGGAAACGCTGGACGCGCCGCTGCAGGAGCAATTGCGGCTGCGCTATCGCGAAACCCTGGCCGCGCTGCAGGAGGAGCGGACATGAAGATACTGACGCTGCGCCTGAAAAACCTTAATTCGCTGCAAGGCGAGTGGAAGCTGGACTTCAGCGCCGAACCCTTAGCCGGCAGCGGCCTGTTCGCCATCACCGGCCCCACCGGCGCCGGCAAATCCACCTTGCTGGACGCGATCTGCCTGGCGCTCTATCACAAAACCCCGCGGCTGGACGCCATCACCCAGGGCAGCAATGAAATCATGAGCCGCCACGCGGCCGACTGCCTGGCGGAAGTGGAGTTCGAGGTCAAGGGCCGGCGCTACCGGGCGTTCTGGAGCCAGCGCCGCGCCCGCGACAAGGCCGACGGCGCGCTGCAAGCGCCCAAGGTGGAATTGGCCGACGCCGATGGTGAAATCCTCAGCAGCCAGGTGGCGGACAAGCTCAAACGCATCGAAGGCATCACCGGCCTGGATTACGCGCGCTTCACCAAATCCATGCTGCTGGCGCAAGGTGGTTTCGCCGCCTTTCTCAACGCCGACGCCAACGCGCGCGCCGAACTGCTGGAAGAACTGACCGGCAGCGAAATCTACGGCCTGATCTCGCAGCGGGTGTTCGAGCGCGCGCGCGACGCGCGCTTGGAGCTGGAGCAATGGCAGGCGCGCGCAGACGGGGTGGAGTTGCTGGACGCCGCGCAACGCGAGGAGATGACGGCGCGGCTGACGGAGCGGGGCGCGGCCGCGACGCGGGCGCAGCAGGCCTGGGAACAGGCGCGGCAACGCTGGCAGCTTGGCGAGGAAGCGGAACAGGCGCGGCGGCACAGCGCCAGCGCCGAGGAGGCCTGGCGGCAGGCCTGCGAGCGCGAAGCGCAGGCGGAGCCGGAGCTGGAACGCTTGCGCCGCGACGAACCGGCGCAGCGGCTGCAACCGCCGTGGCGTGAAGCCGGCCTGGCGCGCGAGGAACAACAGCGGCTGGCGCAAGCAATACTGGCGCAGCAACAACGGCGGCAGGAACTGGAGCGGGAATGGCAGGCTGGTCACTGGCTGGCGCTGAGCCATGCGCGCCGGCTGGAGCAGACACAGCGCCAGCGCTTGGACGCGCAACAGGCCGAACTGGACGCGCAGGAGGCTGCCGCCGAACGGCTGCGCCACCATGCGCGGCTGGGCGAACTGCTGGAGCGCTGGGGCGCTGGCTTCGAGCAAGCGCGCGGTCTGGAGCAGCAACGCGAGGGCTGCGCCGCGCAGCTGGCGGCGGCGGACGAACAGATCCGGCGCGACGCGCAAGCGCTGGCCGAGCATACCGCGGACAGCGAGCGCGCGGAGCGGCTGCAGGCTGAAGCCGACGCCGCCTTGCAGCAGGCGCAAGCGGCGGCGCAAGAGGCGCTGGACGGCCGCGGCCTGGCCGATTGGCGCGAACAATGGCGGCAGGCGGTGCAACAGCGCGAAACCCTGCACCGGCTGACGACGCTGGCGGCGGATCTGCAAGCGCTGGAACAAGAACAGACGGCGCGCCAGACGCAAGGCGCGGCGCTGGAGACGGAGCGCGGGCAGGCGGACGCCGCGCTGCGGGGCTTGCGCGCCGATTACCGGCTGGCGCAGGAACACGTGGCGGACAAGCGCCGGCTGTTGGAGCAGGAACAGCGCATCCGCAGCCTGGAACAGCACCGCGCCGCGCTGCGGCCGGGCGAGGCCTGCCCATTGTGCGGCGCGCTCGAACACCCGGCGCTGGCGGCCTACCAGGCGCTGGATGTCGACGCCAGCGCGGCGGCGTTGCGGTTCAAGGAAGCCGCGCTGGAAACGCTGCGCGAGCAGGGACAGCAGGCGGCGGCGAAACTGGCGGGCCTGGAAGCGCGGCTGCGTCAGCTGGATGAACAGCGGCAACTACAGCAGGCGCGTGGCGCCGAGCTGAGCGGACAATGGCAGGACCTGGCCGCGTCGTGGGGCTTGGCCGCCGGGGATTGGAGGGGCGGGAAGCTAGAATCCGTGTGTCAGGACGCGGCGCGGCAGCAACAAGGGCTGGAAGGCGGCTTGCGCGCCGCCGAACTGGCCGAAGCCGCGCGGGAGCAGGCGCGCCAGCTGGCGCAGCGCCAGGGAGAGGCGGCCCAGGCCGCGCGCCAGCGCCTGGCCTTGCAGCGGCAAAGCCTGGACGCGGCGGAGCAGGCACGGCAGACGCTGCGGGAAGCGCTGCGGCGCCGCGAGGCGGAACAGCAAGAACAGGCCGGCCGCCTCGCCGCGGATATCGTCGCCGCCGGGTTTTCCGCGCCGCCTCCGGCGCAAGGGGAGGAGTGGCTGCGTCAACGCGGCGCGGACTGGCAAGCCTGGCAGGCATTGGAACAGCAGCGGCGTTCAGGCGCGGCCGCGGCGCAGACCCAGGCGGAAGCATGGCGTCAGGCCGGCCTCGCCGTCGCGGACTGGGACGCGCGCTGGCGGCTGCTGGGCCTGCCGGACGACGCGCCGCCGCCCCTTGCCGACGATGACGCCGCGGCCTGGCGCGCGGCCGTCGCCGTCTGCGAGGAGCTGGCCGGCGCGCGGGCGCAAAATCAGGGCGGCTTGGAACACCTGAGCCAGCTCGCGGAGCGCCAAGGCCTGCAAGCGGAGTCGGCGGCGCAGGCCTGGCAACAAGCCTTGGCCGCCAGTCCCTTCGCGGACGAAGCCGCCTTCCTGGCGGCGGCGTTGCCGGAGGCGGAGCGCGAGCGCCTGCGAGCGCTGGCGCGGGAGCTGGAACAGGAACGGCTGCGCGCCGCCGCGTTGCGGCAGCAGGCGACGGCGCGCCTGGAGGCCTTGCCGAGCCAGGCAGAAACGCCGCAGGAAACCTTGCGCGAGCAAATGCAGGCACTGGACGCGGAGCGGCAGCGGCTGGCCGAAGAGCAGGGCGCTTTGCGCGCCTTGCTGGACGACGATGCCCAGCGTCGCGACGGCCAGCGCGCGCTATTCGCCCGCATTGACGGCCTGCGCGCCGACGCCGATGTCTGGCAGCGGCTCAGCGGCCTGATCGGCTCCGCCGGCGGCGACAAATACCGTCGCTTCGCCCAGGGCCTGACGCTGGACCACCTGGTGGCGCTGGCCAACCGCCATCTGCAGCGCTTGCATGGCCGCTACTGGCTGCGCCGCCGCGCCGGCGGCGAACTGGAGCTGGAAATCGTCGATGGCTGGCAGGGCGACGCCGCGCGCGACACCCGCACCCTGTCCGGCGGCGAAAGCTTCCTGGTCAGCCTGGCGCTGGCGCTGGCCTTGTCCGACCTGGCCAGTCACAAAACCTCGATCGATTCGCTGTTTCTGGACGAAGGCTTCGGCACCCTGGACGGTGAAACGCTGGAACTGGCGCTGGACGCGCTGGACGCGCTCAACGCCGGCGGCAAGACCATAGGCGTGATCAGTCATGTGGAGGCGTTGAAGGAACGCATCCCGGTGCAGATACGGGTAAGCAAGACCGGCGGCGTGGGCTGGTCCACGCTGACGGTCGGCGCTTGAGCAAGGGCCTGTTCATGGCGGCGCGCTAGATCGCGACAGCGTGAACAGGCCCTTCAAGTCAGGGATGAACGCCTTCTCAGAACCTGTTTACGATCTCGCGAGCTAAGGCGAGACAAGGCGAAAACGAGCGAAAAAGCGGAATGTACTGGTGGTACATGAGCATTTTGAGCTTGGTTTCAACGCCCATTTCTATCCATCCCGCCGACGCGCAGCAGATCGTAAACAGGTTCTCAGCCGGCGGCGAAGTCGCTGAGCGCGGCGCCTTCCATGCGGTAGCGCACCCATTCCGCCTGCGGTTTGGCGCCTATGGACAGGTAGAAGTCGATGGCGGGCTGGTTCCAGTCCAGCACGCTCCATTCAAAGCGGCCGCAGCCCTGTTCCACCGCCAGCCGCGCCAGGTGGCGCAGCAGCTGCTTGCCGGCGCCGCAGCCGCGCTGCCGCGGCGAGATGTACAGATCCTCCAGATACAGGCCCTTCTTGGCCAGCCAGGTGGAATAGCTGTAAAAGTACACGGCGTAGCCGGCCGGCTCGCCGTCCACCTCGCAGATCAGCGCCTGCCCCGAGCTGTCCGCGCCAAACAGGCTGGCGACGATGTCATTCTCGGTGGCGGCGACTTGATCGCCGGCGCGTTCGTAAACGGCCAGCTCCTTGATGAAATGCAGGATCAGCGCGGCGTCTTGCGCCTGGGCGGGGCGGATATGGATGGACATGGTGATGACTCGTCGGTTTGAAATGGAATAAGACCGTATACTACGATCAACGCAAACTGCACACGCTGCATTGTTTTCAAGTCATGATGAATATCCTGCATTCAGACCTGCGCCGGCTGGATCTCAACCTGCTGCTGGTTTTCGACGCGCTGCTGCGGCGGCGTTCGGTCAGCGCCGCCGCCGACGAACTGGCGATGAGCCCGTCCGCGCTCAGCCATGCGCTGGCGCGGCTGCGCGCCGCGCTGGGCGACGACCTGTTCGTGCGCATCGGCCACGCGATGCAGCCCACCGCCTATGCCGAGCGCCTGGCCAGCGCGGTGAGCGCCGCGCTGGAGACGCTGTCGCAAGGCCTGGCCGAGGCCGGCGGCTTTCAGCCGGAGCGCAGCGAGCGAGCCTTCGTGATCGCGGTCACCGACTACACCGCCTTCGCGGTGATGCCGCGCTTGCTGGCGCGCCTGCAACTGGCCGCGCCGTCTGTGCGCTTCAAGCTGGTGCATTCGCGCGGGCGCGAATCCGCCGAGGACCTGGCCGCCGGCCGCATCGACTTCGCGCTGGGCTATGTGGAGGATATCGCCGAGCCGGCGGCCGGCATTGAAAGTTTCGACTGGCTGGAAGACCGCTATGTGGCCATCGCCAGCCGCGGCCATCCCGGCATTCGCGACCACCTCAGCCTGGCGCAATACCTGGCGGCGCGCCACGTGGTGGTGACGCCATGGGACGAAACCCGCGGCGGCATAGACCGCGCGCTAGAGCGGCAGGGCCTGCGCCGCGACGTGGCGCTGCAATTGCCGTCGGTGCTGGCCGCGCCCTTCATCATCGCGGAAACCGAATGGATCATGACGCTGCCGCGCCTGGCGGCGCGAACCTTGAGCCAGGCCGCGGCCATCGTCCTCCACGACGCGCCGTTCGACATTCCGTGCTACACCCTCAAGGTGTACAGCCATGCGCGCCATGGCCGCAGCGCCGCCCACGATTGGCTGCGGGCGCAATTGCGCGCCTGCGCCCCCTTGCTTCAGGCTTAGCCAGCCGATCAGCGCCGTCTTGATGTCCGTCATGGTCTTCCCCATGAGCGAAGCGCCCCTGGGCGCAAGGACGGGCTGGGCGGCAACGGAACTGGAAATGCGATTATCATGTGGCTTCAATCATGCGCGGCCAAGCCGGGCCATCGCCCGGGGCGGTTGCGCCAGGAGAAGCCGATGCAAGCAGAATGGAGCGACCTGGACCGCTATTACACCACCGCGCTGCAAGTGGAGGACCGCGCCTTGAATGGCGCATTGGCCGCCAATGCCGCCGCCGGCCTGCCGGCGCAAGACGTATCGCCTTTGCAAGGGCGCTTTCTGCATATTCTGGCGCGGCTGATGCGGGCGCGGCGGGTGCTGGAGATCGGCACCCTGGGCGGCTACAGCACCATCTGGCTGGCGCGGGCGCTGCCGGCAGACGGCCGGGTGGTGACCTTGGAAGCCAACCCTGCGCACGCGGACACGGCGCGGGCCAATCTGGTCGCCGCCGGCGTGGCGGACAAGGTGGAGCTGCGGGAAGGGCCGGCGCTGGACAGCTTGCCGCTGCTGGCCGGGAGCGAGCCCTTCGACCTGATCTTCATCGACGCCGACAAGCCCAACAACCCGGCCTATCTGGAATGGGCGCTGAAACTGGCGCGCCCCGGCGCCGCCATCGTCGGCGACAATGTGGCGCGCGGCGGCGCGGTGGCCAATGTGGTCAGCCAGGACCCCAGCGTGCACGGGGTGCGCCGCTTCCTGGAAGACATGGGCGGCGAGCCACGGCTGACCGCCACCGCGCTGCAAACCGTGGGCGTCAAGGGCTGGGATGGTTTTTCCATCGCCATCGTCAACGCCACGGAGTGAGGCCGCGCCTGTACCCGTGAATCCGCGCTCAGCCGCCGCTGGATTCCAGTGCCGGGTCCGCCGCCGTCCCCTCCGCTTGTTCTTGTCCAACGCCGCGAAGGAACAGCGCCACCACCAGCGCGCTGGCCACGGTCAGGCCGGACAGCACCGTCAGCAGGCGTTGGAAGGCGGCGGCGTAAGCCTGGGACAGCGCCTCCGGCGCGAGGCCGGGCAGCAGCTCGCCAACGGCGGCCAGCTTGCCCAGCGCGCCCTGACTGGCGGCCGTGGCCAGCGCCTGGGGCACCGCGGCGGAGATCAGGGCCAGACGCTGTTGCAGCAGCGCCGCCAGCAGCGCGCCCACCAAGGCCAGCGCAATGCCTTCGCCGGCTACCCGCGTGGTGCTGAAAATGCCGGCGGCCATGCCGGCGCGCTCCTTGGGCACCACGCTGACCGCCAGGCCGTCCATCAGGCCCCAGGGCAGGCTGATGCCCACGCCTATCAACAGCAGCGGCCACAAGGTCTGCTGCAGCGCGGACACTTGCGGATAGCGGCTGAGCCACCACAGGCCGGCCGCGCACAGCAGCAGGCCGCCGGCGGACAACGTCGCGGCGGACAGCCAGCGCGTCAGCCAGGCCGCGCACAGCGGCAGCGCCAGCATGGGCGCGGACAAGGCCAGCATCACCCGGCCTGCCTCCGCCTCGCTGACGCCTTCCGCGCCCACCAGGCGCAGCGGCAGCAGCACCAGCAGCACCACGAAGGCGTAAGCCGGCGCGGCGGCCAGGCATTGCACACCGACGAAGCGCGGATAGCGGAACAGGCTCAGGTCCAGCATCGGCCGCGCCGCGCGCCGCTCCAGCGCCACGAACAGCCAGAACGCGGCTACGGAGCCCAAGAGCAGGGCAATCACCCGCGGGCTGCTCCAGCCCAGCTCCGGCGCCGCCAGCGCGCCGTAAGTCAGCAGGCTCAGCGCCAGCGTGAAGCTGAGCGCGCCCGGCCAATCCAGGCCGGCGGCCTGCGGGTCGCGCGATTCGCGCATGCAATAGGCGGCCAGGCCCAAGGCGAGCAGGCCTACCGCGCCGGCCAGCACGAAGATCGCGCGCCAGCCCAACGCCTGGATCAGATAGCCGCATAGCAAGGGGCCAAAAGCCAGGCCGATGCCGAAGGTGGTGCCGATCAGGCTGAAGGCGCGCGTGCGTGCCGCGCCGGCGAAGCTTTGCGCCAGCGCCGCCAGGCCGCTGGCGAAGGACAGCGCCGCGCCCAGACCCTGGGCCGCGCGCAGCAAATCCAGCCACAGCAGGCTGCCGGCCAGGCTCAAGCCCAGCGAGGACAGGAAGAACAGGCCGACGCCGAGCAGAAACACCCGCTTGCGGCCGTATTGATCGGCCAACGCGCCGGCGGCCATCAGGCTGCCGCCGAAGGTGAGCATGAAAGCATTGGTGACCCAGGTCAGCGCCAGCGCGTCGCCGCCCAGCTCGCGGCCTATGGCGGTCAGCGCCAGCGCCGGGCCGGTGAAGCTGAGCGGCATGGCCAGGGCGGCCAGGCATACCGCGGCCAGGGTCAGCAGATTGGCGCCCTGGGAGGGCGCCGGTTTGGAAAGATGCATGAGTTCGCCTTTTCAAAGAGTGGGGCAAGCGCCCGCGCGGCGCGGAGCCGGCGGGCTGATGCGGATGGTCATTGGGCGAACACATGATAATTTGGCGGCAATTGACGAAAAACAGGCGATGTGTCCAAATTAAGCGGACAAAAACTCCTCAATAAGGATGTGGGCATGGATAGTTTGAGTAGCCTAGCCGCCTTCGTGCGCGCCGCGGAGGCGCAAAGCTTCGTCGGCGCCGGCCGCGCGCTGGGAGTGTCCTCGTCCGCCGTGGGCAAGAGCGTGGCGCGGCTGGAAGAAAAACTGGGGGTGCGGCTGTTCCAGCGCAGCACCCGCCATGTGCGGCTGACGGCGGAGGGCGAGCTGTTCTACGAACGCTGCCGCCGCATCCTGGACGATATCGACGACGCCGAGGCCGAACTGGCGCAGAGCCGCGCCGCGCCGCGCGGCAAACTGCGGGTCAGCCTGCCGGTGGTGGGTTATCGTATGCTGCTGCCCATCTTGCCGGACTTCATGCAGCGCTACCCGGAAGTGGAACTGGACCTGGATTTCTCCGACCGCATGGTGGACGTGATAGAAGAAGGGCTGGACGCGGTGGTGCGCAGCGGGCCATTGGCGGATTCCCGGCTGATGGCGCGGCCCTTGGGGCCGTTCCGTCTGCTGGTGGTGGGTTCGCCGGGCTATCTGCGCGAGCGCGGCACGCCGCAAAGCCCGGAGGACCTGGCCCATCACGCCTGCCTGCGCTACCGCTTCCCCAGCACCGGCAAGCTGCAGACCTGGGCATTGAACGGCGTGCCGGCGGGCCAGGACTGGCCGCCCAGCAGCGCCATGAGCTGCAACAATATCGAGGCGTTGATCTGCGCCGCCAGCCAGAATCAGGGCTTGGCGTATCTACCGGACTTTATCGTGCGCGACGCGCTGGCCGCCGGCCGGCTGCAAATCGTGCTGGAGCCCTACCTGGGCCAGACCGGCATGTTCCATGTGCTGTGGCCGTCCAGCCGCCAGTTGTCGCCCAAGCTGCGCGTCTTCGTCGATTTTCTATGCCAGCGCTTGTTCGCGCCGGCGGGCGAGGCTGTGTGAGCGCCGCCTACACGCCGCGCTGACGGCGGAAAGCCCACCAGCCAGCCAACAGGCTGAAGCTGGCCACCAGCAGCACCAGCACCCAGAAGCCGTGAGGATGATTGGCCAGCGGCACGCCGCCCACATTCATGCCGAAGAAGCCGGCGACGATATTGATGGGCAGCGCCAACACCGTCACCAGCGTCAGCGTGAACAGGGTGCGGTTGCTCTGCTCGTTCAGGCGCGCCGCCAGCTCCTCCTGCAAGAGCTTGATCCGTTCCACCAGCGCGGCCAAATCGTTCAGCGTCAGCGCAAACTCCTCGGACGATTGGCGCAGCGCTTGCGCGTCGGCCGCGTCCAGCCAGGCCGGCGGCCGGTTCAGCAGCCGGAACAGCGCGCTGGGCTCGGGCGCCAGCAGGCGCTGCAAGCGCACCAGGGAACGCCGCATCGCCGCCAGCTGAGCGCGCTGATCGTCCAGCCTTTGCGCCAGCAGCCTGTCCTCCAGCACATCCACCTGCGCGCCGCTGGCGCGCACAATGCCGGCCAGCGCGTCCGCCTGGTTCTGCAGCAAATGCACCAGCAAGGCCGCCGGCGAGCGGAAGGCCGCGCCGGCGCGCACCGCCGCGCGCAGCCGGTCCACCGAATGCAGCGGCTTGACGCGCGCGGTGATCAGCACCCGCGGACGCGCATGCGCCCACAAGGTGGCGATATCCGACGAGGCCAGGCCAAAGCTGAAAGCCACATCGTTGATCACCGCAAGCAAGGCCTGATCCAGCAACTCGATGCGGGTGGAGTTGGAGCCGCCGCGCAAGGCCTCGAAAAAATCCTCCTGCAAGGGCAGGGCCGCGCGCAGCCAGCGCTCGCTGGCGGCATTGGCCAGATTGAAATGCAGCCATAGAAAGGCGTCGCCGTCCGGCGGCGCGCACAGCCAGGCTTGCGCCTGGGCGGAATCGATTTCCTCGCCGGCGCCACCCGGATGAAAACAAAAGCCGCAGATCAAGCCGGCCTGGTCCGAGCCGTATTGCTGCTGGGTAATGGGGTGGTTCATGGCGCGCGGCCGGGATGATGGCATACCGCTCAGCTTAGGCGCGGCGGATGACGGACGGGTGACAATAAGATGACGGGCGGCCTTGGCGCCCGTTCAAGGCCTCGTCTTGAAGTGAGCCAACGCCGCGTTTTTGAGTAGCTGTTTTTCTTGTTTGGGAGAATGAAAAAGTGGGGGTATGCGGCGGGCGAGCTTATGCTGAGCGGAGATGAAAACGCCGCAGTAAAACAAGGCGGCGAATAAGCCTTCCGTGATCAGGGCGGAGACAAAGGACATCCCTAATGCAACAAGATGGGAGGAAGCTGCAGGGTGATAGTTCCTTAATAAAAACCCGGACAATATCGAGACAAAAAATATAAGTTGCAGCGCGATGCTTTGCCCGCTCTGGCCTAGCTTATTGATAAAAAAAGCTTTGCGATCCGTAATGGTGTTGACAATGAGAAAAATGGACACGCCACCCTTTTTCGAAAACTCGCTTATGGTCAGCGCGACGGCTTCGTCAAACCTTTTAATATGGATTTTAAGGCTATTAATGGGAATGAGAAAAAACAAAAACCAGCAAGCCATTGCGGGCATGGCGGGCTTGCCAATGTAGTAGGCGGCGGTAATGAAAATGCTGGGAAAAAGCAGCGCCGACAGTGCGAGTGTGGCGAAGGAAATGGCTCTGGCGACAATGGTTTTTTTCTGAACCGCCATGACCCAGAGATTGATTCCGGTGAGAAGAATGGCGATGACGAGATAGACTGAGGCCATGGCCAATGAGGTTTTTACATTTGAATGGCTCGCCTTATACGTCATGGCAAGAGCAGAGGGAACCATCAGCCATGAAAAAAATATGGTCGCCACGGACGGCGCGTTTGGCGATGGCGTTATGTTTTTTGGTTTAGCCATGGGTGTTTAAAAAATTGTATGGGCTCATGGGTTCATTGAGGCATCGCGATAATAGGGATCTCCAGGGGCGACTGGGCATTGCTTTTCCACATTCTCGGGCCAGACAGGGATGCTACTTGTCCGCATGGCAAGCCATCTGCCAGGATAGGTGGCTATATAGATCAATAAAAACACCAGTCTCACCGACAAGGGCGTGGAGTTTACATAAAAATCATTGCGCTGCACACCAAAGCAAAAGGCTTCTCTTTGGTTGGCAATCGGCAGGCAAGCCTTGACTTCCTGGATGACGCTGGCCGGGCCTTCTTCCATATAGCGGCGGATGAACTCCCAATGCTGTTTCAGCAGCTCCCGGTCTTTCGCCCCCACCGCCAACTCTGAGAAGGCGAAAGTGGCGGACACCTTGCCTTCCACATCCAGCTTGTGGCCTTGAATCTCCCAGGTGTTGCTTTTGCCCAGGCCCAGGCAAAAAAAGCTGTGGTCCCAGTCAAACTCCACGATCTTTCCCCCAGGCTGAAACGCGAATATTTTCCTGGATTTCCTGTTCAGCCGAATCGGGTAGTGGGTCAGCGCGAAGGCCTCTTTTCTTAACAGCCAGATCAAGGCGCTGCCTATCAAGCCGGGGCCGAACAGCAGCAGCAACACGGCCTGGGTCCAGGCCTGCTGCGGGGAATAGTAGGGGCTGGGACTGGCGCCGCTGGCAATCAGGATGAAATCCAGCGCGATAGAAGCGCAGCCGATGGGAATGATGTAGAAGCAGGCCAGCAGCACGCTGCTCATCACGCCCTTCCAGCGGAAATACTTGTCCACCAGTTCTAGATAAGTGCCGTTGATCCTGATCACGGCCAACTGATAAGCCAGCGGCAAATCCAGTTTCTGGTGGATGTTCAGGGCGTGCTCAAGCTCCAATCGGGTCAAGGGGCGATTGATGGCGTATTTTTGATATAAGCCGGTATATTCCATGGTGGTGAGAGCGTAATGGACGGCATACCGTCCAGATTGGGTTCAGTAGTTGAAGTACATCACGCCGAACGCACCGGGGTCGCCGGGTTTGCGTTTGGTTTTTTTGGGAAGGTCGATGTTGTCAGGGTCAGACAATTCCATGGTTTTGAATACTTGTGTGGCCGCATTGACAAACATCATGAATCTTTTCCCGGTTACGAAAGAATATAGTCCAAATAAAGTGTAGAAAAATATGCAGGTGTATATGTAGTCAAAGCCAAAGAATAGTTTAATTAAATCGTAACTGGTGAAAATATTTACGATAAAAATAAATGCGGGAAATAATAAAAACAACATGAAAGATACGGAAAGTGCCCACCATTTTATAATGTTTTTTATATGCGCATTTTTTCCTCTGGAGCAATGGGGGTAGAGCGCAATGATCCTATCTTTAGGTCGTAGTATTGCCACAATTTCAAAATAATCATCTCGTTGTGTTCCTATGACTTCCACTTCATCGCCTGCTTGAAAGGGGCTAAACCAGACCCAGCCTTTCGCTAGCTGGCCATTGACCTTCATCTCTACATAGTCGGCCTCTTCGCGTAGGTTTGCCGCATCTCTTGCCGTACTTGCGGCGATACCGGCTGCACCTGCTAGTGCGCCGGCTATGGCGGCTAAGCCCATGATGCTGCGATCATGGTCGGTAAAAAAGAAATTGGCCAGTTCTCTGGTTTTTTTGTAGTGCGATATTTTTCCACTGATTTTGCTTAGCTCCATCGTTGATGGGGTGGGCGCTAAGCTGCTAGGTGGTGATATCGCCATGTCGGGAAGCTCAATAGTTGAAATACATCACGCCAAATGCACCTGGGTCGCCAGGCTTGCGTTTTGTGTGTTTGGGTAGGTCGATATTATCGGGGTCTGGCAACCCTAATACTTTAAAGACCTGTGTGGCCGCGTGCACATACATCATAAATTTTCTTCCAGTAACGAGTGAGTATGTTCCTAGGAATAGATACATAAATATAGTCGCATATAAATACTCTGTCCCAAAAAAAGTAAACGGTTTCTCTTTTCCGCCGATAAGATCAAATATTGTAAATAATATCGGGATAAACACGGCAACCAAGAAAGTTGTTGCTATGAACCACCACTTGATGATGGTGGTGATGTGAGATTTTTTGCCGCGAGAGCAATGTGGGTATAGGGCGATGGTGCGATCTTGAGGTCTCGCAATGGCGATTATTTCAAAGTAATCCCCTTGATGCGTGCCAATTAGTTCTACTTCATCTCCATTTTTAAACGGGCTAAACCATACCCAACCTTTGGCAGGTTGCCCATTAATCATCATTTCGACATAGTCCGCCTGCTCGCGTAGGTTGGCTGCATCTCTGGCCGTGCTTGCTGCGATGCCCGCTGCACCTGCGAGTGCTCCTGCGATAGCGGCCAAGCCCATGATGTTGCGGTCGCGGTCGGTAAAGAAGAAGTTGGCCATCTCCCGCGATTTTTTGTAATGGGAGATCTTGCCACTGATTTTACTCAGCTTGGTATCTATGAAGGCGGCTTCATGTGTCAAAGCTGTGTCTTCATGTATTCGTTGACGCGTCACGATAGTAGGGGTCCTCTGGAGCTGCTTGGCATAGGGCTTCAAGCTCAGCCGGCCACTCTGGGGTTTTACTGGCCTGCATGGCGATCCAGCGAGCGGGGTAGATCAATAAATAAAACGCCAGAAGAATCAATTGAAGTGGGAACGGAATGCCACTTAAAATATAACGCATCCGTAACATCGCAAAGATGAAGGTTTCTTTTGTTTTGGCGATGGGAAGGCAGGCTTCAATTTCGGATGCTATCTCGGAAGGGCCATTTTCCATATAAGTTCTGACAAATTCCCAATAACTCAGCAATTGTTGCCGGTCTTGTTCTCCGACACCAACTTCAGAAAAGGAAAAAGTATCGGTGACGGTCTTCCGAGCTGCATCAAGAATGTGCCCTTGTATTTCCCAGGTTTGGTTTTTTACGCGGCCAAAGCAAAAAAATATATCATCCCATTTTGAGCTGTTTATGCTGCCATCTTGTCGAAAGAAGTGAACCTTGCCATTCAGTCGATCAAGCAAAATGGGGTAGTGAGTAAAGCCGAGATCCTTATGCAGCATCCAGAGGTTCAGTAGCGCAACAGGTATAGCCATCAGTAGAATGGCTAGCAAAAACCCCCAGTCACCAGCAAGACCAGTTGGCTTTTCATGGCTGATTAAAATGTTGCCGATAAGCATCCAGGCAATGAGAGCAAGCCCAGCACCCGCCGCAAAGGTTAGCAGCCCTTTCCATAGAAAAAACTTGTCCACGAGCTGCATGCTTTTCGAGTTGATCGAAATAACGCTTAGCTGGTGATGAGGCGGTTTGCCGGTGCCTTCTTTCTGATGGAGCTGGAATGTTCGCTCATGGGCGGAAAGAAGGCGGTTTAGCTTGTACTTGGGTACTTTGCCGGTGTACTCCATCTTAACTGACTCGCATCTTTACTACGGGTTGCTGGAGGCGTCCTTGAAGTAGGGGTCATTCGGCTCGACAGGGCATTGCTCTTCAATCTCTCGCGGCCATTGCGGGATTTTGCTGTAATGCATGGCTAGCATGCGGCCGGGGTAGTCCATCAGGTAATACATAATCATAAAGGGGCTGAATGCAGACCCGAGGGAAAAAGCTAGGCGGTGATAGCTGAAGGCCAGTGTTTCTTTCTGGTCCTTGATAGGCAAGCAGCCAGTAATGATGTCAATTACGCTGGCTGGGCCATCTTCCATATAGCGGCGAATAAATTCCCAATACCCTTTGCCGCTTTCTTTTTCCTCGAGTCCATAAGCCAAGGCAGGTAGGGCGAAAGTCTCCAGCACGGTTTCTCCATCATCAGCCAGGATATGGCCTTGGATCTCCCAGAACTTGCTAGTGACTGAAGCTTGAGTGAAAAACACCTGATCCCAGTTTGCAGTAAGGACGCTTCCATTCAAACGGAAGGCATGAATTTTACGAGTTTTTCTGTTAAATCTTGTCGGGTAATGAGTGAGTTGTATTTCTTTTCTAATGGAACTAATAAAAAGCCAAATCAAAGGACTAGAAGCAGTTAACGCAAAAACCAAGAAAAACCAGGCTTCAGGATTGTCATTTTTTTCAAATACTATGAGGTAAGAAATGGCTGTTAAAAGAATTGTAAGCATGGTTAAAAATACGCAACAGACCGTTGTTAGTCCTCCCTTCCAAAAGAAAAACTTGTCAACTATCTCTAGGTGGTTTGAGTTGATTTCAATAACGGTCAACTCATGGGCAATTTTTATATTGAGCCTCTTGTCTTGGCGTAGCTGGTTTTCCCTATCCTGCGAGGAGAGCAGTCGATTAACTTTGTGTTTTTTCAGTAACCCAGTATATTCCATTTAATGAAGCTCTTACCTTTAATTCGGGTTGCTGGTAGCATCCTTGAAGTAGGGGTCATTCGGCTCGACGGGACATTGCTCTTCGATTTCTCGCGGCCATTGCGGGATTTTGCTGTAATGCATTGTTAGTATGCGACCGGGGTAACATATGGTATAGTATAGGAGCATAAATAGACTGGGGCCTCCCAATGAATATGCTAGTCGTTGATAGCTAAATTTTAAGGTTTCTTTCTTTTTCTTGATGGGGAGGCAGGCAGTGATGTTGTCAATCACACTGGCGGGGCCTTCTTCCATGTAACGTCGTATGAATTCCCAGTACCCTTTGAAGTCTTCTTTCTCCTCGACACCATATGCCAATGCGGGTAAGGCAAAGGTTTCTAATATGGTTTCTCCATCTTTGTCTAAAATATGGCATTGAAACTCCCAGTACTTCCCAGATACTGAGACCTGAGTGAAAAATACTTGGTCCCAGTCCGCTGTTAAAATTTTACTATCTGGACGGAAGGCAAAGATTTTTCTGGATTTTCTATTGAATCTTATTGGGTAGTGGGTAAGATTTATTTCTTTGTGAATTGAGTTGGAGAGCAAAAAAATTAAAGGGCTGAATACGGCGAAAACAAACAATAAAGCAAGCCATGATTCAAAATCATTTAGTCTTTCTGTAATTGCGACTTTTAAAAATGCAAGCAACAGAACTGCAATGAGTGTCAGTAATATTGTGCAGGCAGTAGTAAGCCATCCCTTCCAGAAAAAGAACTTATCAACAACTTCAAGGTAGCTTGAGTTGATCTCAATGACTGTGAGTTCGTGGCCAATTTTTATATTGAGTCTCTTATCTTTTTGTAATTGATTTTTCCTATCCTCTGAAGATAGTGGCCGATTAATTTGGTAATTTTTCAGTAGGCCCGTATATTCCACGTGATAAGCCCTAAAATGATCGATGCATCGAACATGGCGGCTAAGCCTATGATACTACGGTCATGGTCGGTAAAGAAGAAGTTGGCCATCTCCCGCGATTTTTTGTAGTGCGATATTTTTCCGCTGATTTTGCTTAGCTCCATTGTTGATGGAGTGGGCGCTAAGCTGCTGGGTGGTGACGCGGCCATGTCGGGAGGCTCAATAGTTGAAATACATCACGCCAAATGCACCGGGGTCGCCTGGTTTACGTTTGGTACACTTGGATAAGTCCGTATTATCGGGGTTTGGAAGCTTCATCGTTTTGAAAATTTGTGTCGCCGCATTAACAAACACCATGAATTTTTTTCCAGTTACAAATGAATACACCCCAAACAATGCGTAGGAAACAATGCCGACGTATATGTAATTAAAGTTGATGAGTGACTTGAAGAGCTCAGATGAGATAAGTAGATCGATAATAAAAAGGAAGGCTGGAAATGCGATCCATAGCATAAAGGATACAGAGAGCGCCCACCATTTTATAATATTTTTTATATGTGCATTTTTTCCTCTGGAACAATGTGGGTAGAGTGCGATTACTCTATCCGCTGGTCGTAATATTGCTACAATCTCAAAGTAACCCTCTTGTTGCGTTCCTATAACTTCCACTTCATCGCCCGCTTGAAATGGGCTAAACCAGACCCAGCCTTTTGCCAACTGTCCATCGACTTTCATTTCAACGTAGTCAGCTTCTTCGCGTAAATTTGCTGCATCTCTAGCCGTGCTTGCAGCCATGCCAGCTGCTCCGGCTAGTGCTCCAGCTATGGCGGCTAAGCCCATGATGCTGCGATCATGGTCGGTAAAAAAGAAATTGGCCATTTCTCGCGATTTTTTATAGTGAGAAATTTTTCCGATGATTTTGCTTAGTGTGATGCTGGGTGTGATAGGAGCTAAGCTGGTTGAGCGAGATATGGCCATGATAGAGTAGGATCTAGTAATTGAAGTACATCACACCGAATGCTCCAGGGTCACCTGGCTTACGCTTAGTTTGTTTGGGAAGGTCTATTTTGTCAGGCTCGCTTAGGTTTAGAGCTGTAAAAATTTGTGTGGCTGCATGGGCATACATCATGAATTTCCTGCCATAAATAAATGCATATGCTCCTAATAGAATGTACATCGTTAGTGCCACATATAGATAGCTGCTATCGGCGAGCGTGGAGAAAACATGTTTTCCATTGATTAAATCCACTACTGCAAAGGCAAATGGAACAAGTATGCCAACTAAAAAGGATATTGATATCAATGACCATTTAACAACGGCATTGACGTGAGCCTTTTTTCCCCTAGAACAATGCGGGTAAAGTGCAATGACTCTATCCTTTGGGCGGGTGATCGCGATAAACTCAAAAAAATCAGCATGTTGAGTTCCAACTACTTCGACTTCATCGCCATTTTCAAATGGGCTAAACCAAACCCACCCTTTGGCTGGCTGGCCATTAATCTTCATTTCAATATAATCAGCCTGCTCGCGTAGGTTGGTTGCATCTCTGGCAGTGCTTGCTGCAATACCCGCTGCACCTGCGAGTGCTCCTGCGATGGCGGCCAAGCCCATGATGTTGCGGTCGCGGTCAGTAAAAAAGAAGTTGGCCATCTCCCGCGATTTTTTGTAGTGCGATATTTTTCCGCTGATTTTGCTTAGCTCCATCGTTGATGGAGTCGGTGCTAAGCTGCTAGGTGGTGACATCGCCATGTCGGGAGGCTCAATAGTTAAAATACATCACGCCAAATGCACCTGGATCGCCAGGCTTGCGTTTTGTAAGTTTGGGTAAGTTGATGTTGTCAGGCTCTTGTAAACCTAATGCTTTAAAAACTTGAGTAGCAGCATGTACATACATCATGAATTTCTTACCGTTTACAAATGCAAAGGTTCCAGTCAGTAGACTTATCCCGATGGTAAAGTATGGGAAAGCTGTTGTGGATACGAAGTAGTCCATGCCATCGTTGGCAAGGGCTGCTATGGCAATATCAAAAACGATTGCAAAAATAATTGCCGCTGAGGTAATAAAAAACCACCATTTTATAATATTTCTTATATGAGCTTTTTTTCCTCTTGAGCAGTGAGGGTAAAGTGCTATAGTCCTATCTTTTTTTCGGGCTATTGCAATGAGTTCAAAGTAATCGTGTCGCTGATTTCCAATAACTTCAACCTCATCTCCATCTTGGAATGGGCTAAACCAAACCCACCCTTTAGCTAGTTGTCCATTAATTTCCATCTCAACATAGTCGGCTTGCTCGCGTAAGTTGCTTGCATCCCTAGCGGTGCTGGCGGCCATGCCGGCAGCGCCAGCCAGAGCACCCGCAATGGCTGATAGGCCCATGATGTTGCGGTCGTGGTCAGTAAAGAAAAAATTGGCCATCTCTCGCGTTTTTTTGTAACGGGAAATTTTGCCGTTAATTTTGCTTAGTTGCATTGTTGGCGTAGAGTAACTAAGTCGTTTTTTACAGACATGGTTATGCCTGGGCCAGGGTCAGTAGTTGAAGTACATTACGCCGAATGCACCAGGATCACCCGGTTTGCGTTTGGTTAGCTTGGGGAGGTCTATGTTTTCTGGGTTGCTTAGGCCTAGGATTTTAAATATTTTTTTGGATGCCTGAGTGAATATGAGGAATTTTTTGCCATAGATGTACGTGAATACTCCAAAGAACATATAGAATCCAATGGAAATATATAGGTACCCTGTTTCAAGGAAAATGTATTTTTCTTGGCTGGGAGATATAAGTTCGAATAATATGAAAGTTGCTGGAATTAGAATGGTTAGGAGAAATGTGACAGAGTAGAGCCACCATTTTATGATGTTTTTTATGTGCGCGCGTTTGCCTCTTGTACAGTGAGGGTAAAGTGAAATAATTCTGTCTTTGGGGCGAGCTATTGCAATTATTTCGAAATGATCATGGTGTTGGGCGCCAATTACATCAACAATATCACCATCTTTGAATGGGCTAAACCAAACCCAGCCTTTGGCAGTCTGTCCATTGATTTTCATTTCGACATGATCGGCTTGTTCGCGTAAGTTGGCTGCGTCCCTAGCAGTGCTTGCCGCCATTCCCGCTGCTCCGGCAAGTGCTCCAGCAATTGCGGCTAGTCCCATAATATTTCGATCGTAGTCCGAAAAGAAAAAATTAGCCATTTCTCTATTTTTCTTATAATGGGAAATTTTTCCGCTAATTTTGCTTATTTCAAAATTTGTTGTTTGAGAAATGCTCGAATTCATATGCGTAGCCTTTCTAGGTTTTATCTTTAGCCGTAGATTTTGTAAATATTTTTTCAAGCGACTGATTAAGGTCGGCAATGTTTTTAGGTGCTTTGCTGTTTTTGTGATCTAGCCCGAAAGGTGTCTGGCTAATCCATATTTGTAGATCATCTTCCTCTAGCACCCATATAATTCCTTGTATTGCGAATACGCCGAGGCTGATCCAGCTTCCAATGGCCATAAATACAATACGAGTTGCAAGAATTGCTGTGGCACGGGCCCCAAGCATCGTCGCAGCTTCTGCTGCGGCAACATTGCCGCTAACTCGCATGATTACTGGGGCTGCATAGGTGAATGTTGATAGGCCTGATATGGTAAGGCCTGCGACTCCAGCACCTATCTTAGCTGCATAAAGGTATGAGATGACTGTTTGTCCTTTTTGACGAGCACCGTCAAATGCTAACAAATCTTGGTAGACCCCAATCCCATTTGATGCTGCCATCAGTAATCCCCCCATCAACTTCAGTCGTTGAATACTGCGGGCTTGTTCACCATTTTTTAATACCTGGCTTAAGGGTAAGCTAATTATGTCAATGGCTTGAGCGGTCAGCGCCATGGCGGAGGCGGCCAGGCTGGCGTAGACCGCGCTGTCTTTCTCATTTTGCAGCAGCAAACGGCCCAGGTAGACACCTTCTATCATCATTACCAGCAGCGTCAGGCGGGCGTCTTTGACCACTGAGAGATGGCCTTCAGGTTTCTCTACACGCAATCTGTCATAGGCTTGTTGCAGCTTTGCACCTTGCCCTTTACGGTATTCCGCTTCGTAGATGATGGCTTGCTTCAAGCGCCAGCGCTTTGCTTTTTTTGCATTCATGTCGCCACTACGGCGGTGTTGTTCTGCTTTACGCTTGATTGAGTCCGCGTACTCGGCAGCAACCAAGGCCTTGATGTCGGTGGTGCTGACCAGCGCGCGGCTGGCCAGCACCATTTGCAGCAGCTTTTCGCCCAGATAGATTTCCGTCTTGTCCAGTTTCAGGGCGGCGCCGGCGCGGCCGGCGGCCGGCGCGAAGGCCTTGACGATGGCGTTGCCGGCGGTAACGATCACATGGTCTATCTGCCCGGTGCGCGCGGTTTTGAGGCTGACGCCGAAGACGGTGTCGCCCTGCGGGCTGGCCGCGGCGATATTGGCCTTGTACAAGGCGGAGTTTTCCTTGTACATGTCCAGCAGTTTCTGGAAATAGTTCTTGGTGGTTTCTATGGTGCGCACCGCCGCGTCGCTGTACGGCGTGTCCTGATTCTGCTTGGCGTCCTTCAGCGCGGTTTTCAGCTCGGTTTCTATTTTCTTCTGATTGAGCGCCAGCGCGCGGTAAAGCACATTGTTGCGCGCTATCGCCACGTCCTTGGCCCAGGCGTCCAGCTTGGCCTGGCCGCTGACGGTGACGTTGATGCCGCTGATGGCGTGGCCGATGACGGCTTCGAACTCGATGCCGTCCTTGGGATCGGCGTCGTGGTAGTCCTCCAAGGTGTCCAAGAACAAGGGCGCTTGCAGCCAGCGCAGCAGGGAGGCCACGGTTTTGTTCTGGCGCGCGCCGATGGCGGCGTCCAGCTCGTTTTGGAATTTCTGGAAGTTGGACAGGCGGTCCGGGTCGATTTTCTTGCGGTATTTGGGCCAGCTGTGGTCGCCGGCCTGTTCGATGTTGTTGTCGTAGTTTTCGCCGCGTTTGGCGCGGAAGGCGGCCACCTTGGCCTTGAGCGCGGCGATCTGCTGGCCGCGTTGGGGTTCTGGGACGCGGCGCAGGTCGATGGCGTCCAACTCATTGGGCGCGATAGTGGCCGGGATTTGCCAGCCAGCCCATTGGTCCAGTAGATCGCATACCTCCAGGCGCTGTCGTTTCAACACAGGGTCTTGCAGCTTGGCGATGGCGGCGCGGCGCTGGGCCATGACGGTCGGGTTGTACCAACTGGCGGTATCGCGCCGCATCATATCGTCCTGGAACTTCTCCTGTCCTTCCTGGGCCTGGGCACTCAGCGATTTCCGGATGTTTTCCAATGCCTGGATCGCGTGCAGCTGGAAGCTACGCTCCTCTGCGAACAGCAAGGCCAGGCCGGCGCTGTCGTTGACATAGCCGTTAAGCTCTTGGGCGGTGCCGATGGCGTCCCACAGCGCCAGGATGTGCGGGGTATTGCTGCCGCTGCTTTTCTTGGCGCGCGCCTGCATGAATTGCAGGCTTTCCTCAGCCTTGCCGCGACGCGAGTGGATGGGGTAGCGCGTATAGTTTTTGTCCACCCGGGCCTTGTCGTAGCTGCCGTCTTCCTTGCTGAAGGTATCGGTCTTGGGGTCGTAGGCCAGTTGGGCGGGCTGGTAGCCGGGGTGGTATTCCATCACCGCTTCGATCGCGGCCTTGCTGGCGGTGGTGCCGTGGGCGTTGGAACTGCCGGCGGCCATGGCCTTGGGGTCTATGGCCTGCATGCGGGCGGCGCGCAGCTTGGCGTCCTGAGCATAGCGCTGCAGTGTCAGGTCGCCCCATTTGTATTCGCTGAAGGCGATCCAGGCCGGGCCGCATTTTTCCGGCTGTTCGATGATCAGGTGGTGCAGCCGGCTATTGCTGTGGCCGGCGGTGTTGCAAACCACGCTTTCCCCGGCCACTTTCGCCGCCTTGGGCGAGGGCTGCTTCAGCAGGATGCCGTCTTCGGTGACGCTATAGCATTCCCATAGATTGGAGCCGCGTGCGTGCTTGGAGTAAAACAGGTAGACGAAGCCGGCGCGCAGGGTGCGCAGCGCGTAATGGAAGTCCGCGTCCAGCGCGATGTCTTTGACTTTATCGGCACAGGCCCAGGCGGGCAGGGTGGCTTTCACCGTTTTGGGCACCGGCGCGTAGCGTACCGGCATGATGGGCAGGCCGCTGGCCTGACAGGCTTTACACAGTTGGCTCATGATTGGCTGTGGTCCGAGATATGAGGTGCGTGATGTCGGCTGCGCTCAGGCGCTGGCGGCGATGGCCGCCCAGTCGGCTTCGCTGAGCGAATCCGTCAGCCCGCTGTAGAAGTCGTCCGCTTCGCGTTCCGCCAGCAGCGCTTGTACGCGGGGGTGCAGATAGAAACGGGGGTGCACTGTGATGGCGTGCAGGGCGAAGCGGGACAAGTCCTCCTCGTCGTCAAAGCCCAGCGCGCTGGCATGGCGCAAGGCGGAGAACGCGTGCAGGCGCGCGGTTTCCAGCTTGCCGCCGTCACACTCCGGCGCTAGCTCGCGCCAGGCCAGCAGCGCGCGGTTGAGCGGGCCGATGCGGGCGAGGTCTTCCCACAAGGCTGGCTCCCAGCGCGAGAGCGGGCGCGGCGCGCCCGCGACGGTTTGCGCCGGCTGCAGGCAGATGAGTTCGCCGGCCGGGTCCAACAGCCACCAGCGCTTGATCGAGCCCAAGAGGCCGTGCTGCTGCGCGGTATTCAGCAGCGGCCACAGCGCCCAGCTCACCGCCGGGTCGTGCAGGCGCAGCAGGTGGGTCTCGCCATTGGAGTTGCGGCGTATCATCTGGCGGCCGATATGGGCGGCGGCCAGTTTGGCGGAGCCGGCGATTTCCAGCCAGCCGGCCACGCGCCGGCCTTGCCCCAGCGCCAGCGCGTCCGGCTCGGCTTCCGCCAGCGCCTGGGCGATGCTGTCGGCCAGCGCTGGCGCGCCGGCGTTCAGCGGCAGCCAGGCCGGCTGGCGCGCCGGGTCCAGTTGCGGATGTTTCAGCGGCAGTAGCAGGCCTTGCTGCCGGGCTTGCTCGTTCAGTTCGGCTTCGGCGCCCGCCAGCGGGCGGCTGGGCGCGTCCAGGGCCAGCAGCAGTTGTGCGCCGGTGTGCAGGCGGTCTTGCAGCTGTTGCAGAATGGCGGCGTGTTTGGCGGATGCTTGCATGGCTCAGCCCAGGCGCACGGTGGCGGATTGGGTTGCGGCGGCGCTGTCCAGCGCTTGCTCGCAGCCTTTGTTGAATTTGGGCAAGGGCGCATTCAAACTGGTGGGGCCGCTGAGGTTATGGCTGGCGCCTTTCACCGTCACGGTGCCGGGGCAGTGCACTTCGATGTCGCCGCCCTTGAGCCGGATATAGCCGCCGCCGGCGGTGACCAGGATTTCCTCCTTGGCGGTGACGACGATGCGTTCCTTGCAGGAGGTGATGGTGACGTCCTTGTCCGCGGTGACTTCTATGCTGTCGCTCTGCGCCTGCAGCTGCACCTTGCCCTTGGCGGCGATCAGCTTCAGCGCGATCTTGTCTTGCAGGCCGGTGACGAACAGGCTGATCTTGTCGCCGACATTGTGAATCCAGCGCCGGCCGCTGGTTTGATTGGTGTCGCGCTGCGCCACCAGGTCCAGATTGGTTTCCGCTGCCAGGGTATGGCTCTGTTGGCTCAGGCTGGCGATGCCGGCCGGCGCGGACAGGATGAGCAAGGGCTGGCGGCCGGAGATGTCCTGGCCGGTTTTGCCTTCCTTGTCGGTATTGGTTTCCGCCTCCCAGGCTTTCAGCGCCGCTTGCTGGTGCTGCAGGTGGCCGATCAACTGCTTGCCTTCCCGCTTATTGTCGTCGCCTATGCCTTCCGGCCCGGTTTCCATGGTGTCGGCTTGCTGGCCGCTGGCGGTGTCGGCCAGGCTTTGGCTCAGGGCCAGCGCCGCATCGAGCTGGCTTTGCGCTTGTTCGCGCGCCAGTTGTTTACCGGATGCGCCGTTCTGCGCTTCGGTGGACAGCAGCAGGCCGTGGCCGGCGCGGATCGCGCCGTGATGGTCGGTGCGCAGTTCGAAGCCGTCGCCGCGCGGTTCGG
>NZ_JAYSGF010000024.1:0-71870 GCF_041912965.1 Chromobacterium sp.
AAGCCTAAACAGGCTGGAAGGGAGCGTCAAGGACAGCGCGGACTCATTCTGTTCTACCGCGCACAGAGGGCCAACGTAAGAGGGAATAGCAGGAGGAAAGGCCAAAGGGGGATGCACGGTCGCCCTATCGGCTTGGAAACCCGCCGAGATGGGGCTAGAGCAGGCACGTGGCAAGGTTGCAAAACCGGCTAGCTTCTTCCAAAGAACCGGCAATCCTTTCGGACTCCCTGCCACGGCCCGCTCCGAATGGGCACGGCGCGGGACTCAGCCTAAATAGACGGATGGAGAGCGTCAAGGTGGCCGGTGATTTTTGGCGTTTCTGGGATAAATGGTCGTAGGGTTATGCACACCAACAAGGGAGGCCGGGGACTAGAGGAAAACTGCCTGCAGAACCGGGATAAAAACGTAGATATTTGGCAGCTTCACTAGGACGATTCAGGATAATCAATCTAAATAAAGCCCCCTGAAAGATCATCACTCACGCGGACATTTCATGGCTTCATACATCAACTCTTCTAGCCTTCCCTCATTAAGCTCTACTATAGAGCCACACTTAGCTATCTTTCTCATCCGCTCATTTTTCACCTTAGCAGCATGAGCGATAAGCCTCTCTATTTTTGCACAAATTTTGTCATATTTTTTCCCGTCACCACCTAAAAAAACCTCGCCCCTCACATAACAATCAGAAAAGCACAGATTAAAATCAACAACTGCATCTCTTGCCTTGGCGCTTTTGAATTTCATTAAGGCATGCCGCATCCAGTAAATCGTATCCAGCGGCTGATCTGCTCCCAGGACCTGGCTCAGGATGAACTGTTTCAAAACCGCCAGACTAAGATTTGCTTGCGCAACACCATAAGGTGTTCTTTTTTCTTTTATGGAAATCAGATTTTCCAAGCGACTCAGCCAAATAGTATAGGGATGCATAACCCGTATTTTGATATTCGGCTCAGCCAGGCTTAACACGATTGATTTCTTGACTAGCGCTTCATTCCTTACGCCTAGAATGCCTTTCATGAAATCAATATCAATGGGAACCCCATTTATTAACTCACTAAGACGAGCCAGGTTTGGAGTCACATCATCAGCCGTCGCTTGGAAAAACTTTCCGCCAATCCGTTTATGTACAGCTATCGCGGTTTCCATACTACACAATATATCCAAATCACGCGTAACCGTTGGTGGCAGCTCTTCCGGCACAGGCACCTCTAATGCAAGCACCCAAAAAGCAAGAGCCTGCCCTCCGACTAATACCGCAGAGGCAGGCTCCTGCTCAAATACTAATTTCAAAACATCTAGAATAATAGCATTTGTTAACCCAGGGGCATTTTCATGCATTGCTTAGGAAAACTTGGCATCCAATTCAGGCCCCTCAACGACCTGAATGGAGGCTGGCTTGCGGTTAATGACCAAGCTCCCGGCCTTAACCGCATTCACGCCTTTGACACCAGAGCCTTCAAGCTCCTGATAGAAGGAAAGCTGCTTATCCAGCTTGGCTCGCCTTAGCAAATTTTCCGAAATAAAACCACTGCGATCTTTTTTCATGACATGGCTCCGTGTCTTTTTATTATTTGATTTAGAGAACTCAATTTCACTTGGCGAGGCTATTTTACCTGACTTAAACCATGGAACAGCACATGAGAAATGAATTTCCTGACCGTCCTTAACACCAAGATTAGTTGAGCCATGACTGCGTAGCAAGCCATAGTGCACATTATAGATTCAAGCAATCTGTAACTGTTGCATTGCAGCGGCACGCGGCTAGGCAGTGTCGACTCTGAAAGAAGAAAGGCCGGGCTCAAGTGAGTAGCGGATTCAATGCTTTGAACAACACTTCCGATCAGAAAAGATCGTAAACAGGTTCTTAGAGCCTGTTCAAAGTCTCGCGAGCAAGAGCGAGACAAGGCGAAAACGAGCGAAAAAGCGGAATGTACAAGTGGTACATGAGCATTTTGAGCTGGTTTTCAACGCCGTATCGCCGACGCGCAGCAGACTTTGAACAGGTTCTTAGACACCATGGCTGTGACGGCTAGCCACCGCATGTGGCACACGCCGCGCCCGCCCGCTTACCGCAGGCCGACGCGGCGCTCCGGACCGACTTAATCGCGGCCCAGCTTTGAGTCGGCAATCGGCTTGTTCGCGCCCGTCTGCAAGATGGCGCTGGTATCTTGCTGATCGCTCGGGCGGTAGAAGTAGAAGCTATCCTCGCCGGCGGCATTCTGCTTGTGCATCATCTGAATCCCGATGCCATTGAGCAGGATGCTGGATTCCAGCAATACCTTGCGGGCATCGTCGACGTTGTCGCACTTGAAGAAAGTATCAACACGCTTGCTCAATTCAAGCAGCACATGGGAGAAGTCCCTGTTGTCCGCATACTGGCGGAAATCCGAGGTCGAAGCGTGAATCGCCTTGTTGCCGGCGACGGCAAGATCGACGATGGGTTCGCGCAAGTCCCACAAAATGCCGTCGTAGCCCTGAAAACCATTCCCTTCCACCAGCTTGCGCAGATTATCCATCGCCTGCGGGTGGTAACCCGCGTTCGGATCTTTCAGCGAGAAATCCGGATTCATATTGTCCTGGCCAAACAAGTCAGCGGTTTTGATGCCAGGCGCGATATTGATGCCGGTCATCCCTCTTTGCTCGGCCTTGTCCTTGAGTTCCTTCAGCGCTTCGTGCTTGAACGAGCAGAACACGATGTTTTCCAGCGGCGTGGAGGCATGTCCATCCGAGCCATCGGCCAGCAGGTCCAGCATTTCATTGACCGCGCCGGCGTCTTTCAGCTCGATGTTGAGGATGATGGGGTTCTTGCCATATTGCGTCAGCGTCTGGTTGGCGTCGTTGACCAGTTCCATCACTTCGGCCAAGGTGGGCATGCTTTCGCCGTTGTGGCCGAGTGGAATCTGTTTCAGTTCCTCCACCGTCTTTTGTCCAACCAGATAGGACGCCTTGGTTTCCCCTTCCGGCAATTGAGCGCCGCTGCGGTCGGCCTGGAAAGCGTTACGCCAGATTTCATCGTCATGGGTGACGACCACTTTGCCGTCGCCGGATTTGAAGATATCGATCTCGATGGCATCCGCCCCCTCCAGAATGGCGGCCTTGATCGCCGGCAGGGTGTTTTCCGGCAGATACTTGTCCGGGAAAGAGGAGCCGAACACGCTGGTGGGGCCGGTGCCGCGATGCGCGGTCAGCAGCAGATGCTGGCCGGTGCGCTCTTTCAGCATTTCGCTGTAAGCGCGGGATTGCAGCATTGTTTGCTTGTCTCCCTCATTCAAGCGAGTCATGCCCTGATTGGCTTGCCCACCGGTATCGGAGCCGGTTTGGTGGATAGTGGATGTCGTATGGGTGGAAGCCGTGGAAATATGCATGATCAAACCCCTAGTGCAATAAGAAATGAACGCTTGCGCCGCACAGATGGAATGACAGGTCTCCGGCTTGGCACGATGCGAGGCATGACTGCATGGTAGCCAGGCCAAGATCGAGGGACTTTCAAAAAACAACTATCCGAGCGAGTGGCTTAGCGCTGAGTCGGCGAGTTTTCACACGCGCACCACACCAATGGAAATCAAGCACTTCAAGTAAACCGCTTGCCCCGGACAGACATAAAAAACGGCGCGCCGATTGGGCGCGCCGCTTGCGTCTGAAATCGTCCCGGCTTCAGCGCCGGGCCTGGCGATAAGGCGCCAGCACCTCGGCCAGCTCCGCCCGGTCTTCATGCGGGGCCAGCACCGCCAGTTTCGACAGATCCATCTTGCCGTCCAGGAAGGCCAGCAGCCGCTCCAGGTCGTCCAGATCGCTCATATAGTGGCCGGAGGACAACACCAGCGATCTGGCCTTGCCCTCGCGCAGTTCTATCATCGCCGCCGCCCGCACCGGCTTGCCGGCGCTGGCGCTGGTATGGTGCAAACGCCCCAGCACCGCGTCGTGGACGAATAGCCTGTCGTCGCGGTCCAGCACCAGGATGGCGTAGCCGGGCATGCCCAGCTTGCCGTTGGAGCCGGTGGTGTCGATAGCCGTGCCGTCCGGCCGCCGCCATACGCCGTCGGCCACTTCCGCCAGATAGGGCTGGCGCGCGGCGGCGTCGCTCAGATAGCTGACTTGCGGCGCGTCGCCCAAGCGCGCCATGCGCGGCGGCTGGCCCGGCCTAGCCAGGTTGATTTCCAGTTGCGGACGGGCATCCATCCAGGCGAAGAAGTTTTCCCTGGCGTTGTCGCCGCTGGCCACCCATTGCCGATGCGCCGGCTGCGCGTATTCCCGGTAGCGATGACGAGGATCGCGCGCTTCACGCAATTCCTCGTCCACCAGGCCGGTTTCCCCTTCCCTGGGCATCAGCGCGGCGACGAAGCGGGCGGCGTCGCGGAAACGCTCCAGCGGTCGCGGCGCGGGTTCGCCCGCGTGGTCCACGCCCTTGATAGACTGCGCCAGCCGGCTGGACGCCGCCGGCGGTGGCGCTTCCGGACGCGGCGGCGGCATCGCCGCGCCGCTTGCCGTGATTCTCATCGAAATATGTCCTCTCGCTCGTTAACGACAGCCGCTAGCGCGCCAGCGGCAGTTCTTCCCAGCCGGCGAAACTCTGCTTGTCCGCCTGCCACAAGGGGTACTGGCGTTCCATCAGCGCGTCCAGCGCGGCGGCGGCGGCGGTGAAGCCGACGCGGCCGGCGGCGAAGCCTTCCATCGCGGCGAAAAAGGCAGCGCCGTCCTCGCCCTGGCGCCGCAGGTAGTAAGCGGCTTCCTGGCGCACCGCCGAGCCCGGCTCGGCCAGCTTGCGGCACAGCGCTTCCAGCGCCGGCCGTTGCGCCTGCCGCAACGCCGGCCAGCGCTCGCTCTCGTCCACCGCTTTCAGGTGCAGATAGTGCATCAGCGGCGCGCTCAAGCTGTTGTCGCCCCAGCGCTCGCCCAGCACCGCGGTGGCGGAGGCGCCGGCGTTGAGGCCCAGTTCCAGCGACACGCCCGGCTGCAGCGGCACGCCGCCGGAGGCGGACAGGCCGAGATCGCCGCTGGCGCTGACCCGGCTCAGTTGCAGGCGGAAGCCGGCGGCTTCGGCCGGGAAGTCGGCCTGGGTCTGGTATTGCGGCCGATAGAAGCGCAGCAGCAGGGTCAGCGCGCCGCCGCCTTCCACGCCGACCGAGCTTTGCAGGCCGGCCAGCGCCGCCGGCACCTCGGCGGCCAGGCCATGCGGCGCCAGCTGCGCGCTCAGCGCGTCGCGCAAGGCGTCCAGCGGCCAAGAGCCGCCCAGATTGCCGGACAGGCTGAGCCGCACGTCCTTGTAATCGCCAGCGCGCACCGGGTTGTGGTGCAGGCGGGTGCGCTCGGTCAGCGAGGCTTCCGCTTTCAGGCCCAGCGGGCCTAGCGTCCCGCCCAGGTCCAGCGCCACGCTGCGGTCGCGGATTTGCAGGCGCAGCACGTCGTGGAAGCTGGTGCGCTTGGCCAGCGCCGCCGGGTCGTGGCGGATGGGCGGCGCGTACAAGCGCGGCGCCAGTTGGTCCAGGCTTTGCAGCAGCGCCGCGTCGCCCTTGTCCGTCGCGGCCAGCCGCAGCGCGGCCTGGGCCAGCGCCATATTGGCCAGCGCTTCCTCGCGGCTGCCAGCGCGCCAGGCGCTCTGGATCGAGCGTTCCACCGCCGCGCCGCCCTCGCGCTTGCCGATACCGGCGTCCAATTGCTGGGCGACGGCGCAGAAGTGTTCGAATTCGGCGCGCAGGCTGTCCGTCGCGTCGCGCAGCCTTGCCGGCGTCTGTTCGCGCAATGCCGCCATGCTTTGCGCGCCGCTGAGCCAGCTCAACGGCCGGCTGCGCGTGTCCGCGCCCATCAGCGCGGCGGCTTTCTGTTCAATGCCGGCCAGCCGCTGCGCGGCGATGGTTTGATTGCGCGCCGCGCCCTGTTCCTGGCTCAGGCCTTGCCAGATCGGCGTCAGCGCATCGGCCTGGATGTCGATGCGTTCCACCGTCGCGGCGACGCCGGCGCCGATGCCGACGGCTTCGGCGCGGGCGGAGGCGCTGCCCTTGACGCTGTCCACCGTGCTGGGCGGCAGATAGGGTATCTGCGCGCCGGGCAGGGACGCGGCGCTGTCGCGCTGGCCCAGCCAGCCCAGCAAGACGCCCAGCCGCTGCTGTTGATCGGCGGCCTGCTGCTGCAGTTGCCGGTACTGGCGCAACTCATTGCCGTGGCTAGGACGGAACAGACGGATCAGCGCGCCCACCGCGGTGCGGGCGCTGACGCCCAGGGTGTCGCGGCGCGAGCCGTGCGTCAGTTGCTCCGCCTTGAGTTTGACGAAGGCGGTGGCGCTGGCGTATTCGGTCGCCGTGGTGCGCTGGCGGCGGCCTTCCAGCGCGCCGGACAAGGAGGCGACGCCAACGCCGGCCTGAACGCCGGCGCGCGCCGATATCGCCTTGCCCTGGTTCTGGAACACGAAGCCTTCGTCGTCGTTGTCCATGCCGCGGTTCCAGGCCAGGCCCACGCTGAAGCTGGCCTTGGCGCCGGCGCCCGCCTCTCCCAGGCCCAGGCCGACGCCTAGCGAGCCGCCGACGCGGCGTTCCTGGCTGACACCGGGCTGGTCGAAACGCTGGAATTGCGGCAACAGCTGCGCTTCCGCCTCCGTCCGCGCCAGCTGCGCCCAGGCCGCCTGGCCCAGCAAGGCCAGCCTCTGCCCCAGTTCCGCCAGCGGACCGCCGGCCGGCAAGGCGCGCGTCAGCGCTTCCATCTCCAGCGACAGCCGCGCGCATTCCTTGATGTCCAGCGGCGTCTGCGCGTCGCCGGCCGCCAGCCTCTGCCGCAGGCTTTCGATGATGGCCACGGTCTTGGGCGTCACCGTGTGGCTGCGCGGCAGGATGTTCAAGGCCTGCACCCAGCGCGGCCAGCGCGAGCGTTCCGGCTCGGCCTGGCGATAGGCTTCGCGCCGCATCGCCAGCAGGGTCTGGCCCAGGTCTTCGCGCCGCAAGCGCAGCGTGTCGTCGCTGAGCCTGACTTCGGCGCCGCGCGCCGGCGGCGCGTCTTCCACGCGACGTTCTGTCGCGCCGCGCGCGCCGCTCAAGGCCGCCGCCAGGCCTTGCGCCGGCCGCGGTTCCGAATTTTCCGAGAGGCGACGGAAGCCCTGCAACCGCACCGTACCCGCCCCGCTTGCAACTGTGTCCAGCATGTACACCTCCTCGATAACCGCCTGTTTGCAACGTAAACGCGCTGTCGATCACCGTTGTCCGGGCATCCCGGAAGCCGCGGACGGATGCGGGGCGCTAGCCCCGTGGCTGCGCCACGGCGGCGGCGTGTTTCAGATTGCTGCCCAGGTCCAGGCATCCGCCGCCGGACGCCAGCTTCGCCTGCAAGCGCTCCAGCCCCTGCTGCAAGTCCTGCAGCGCCTTCTCGGTGCCCGGCGGCGCGCCTTCGGACTTGATCCTAGCCAGCTTGTCCAGCACTTGCTGGCAGCCTTCGCTGCCCCACTGGCGCGACGCCTCGGCGCCGCTGGGCTGCGCCGGCGGCGCGGTCACGGTGGCGTCAGCGGTATTGGCGTAAGCGCTGAACGCCGCCGCCAGCCCCGATTTCTCTCTGGGCGCAAGCGCTTCCGCCGGCGCCGCGGCGTCAGCGGAGCTGGATCGGGCGATGTTCTGATTCGACGAAACCTTAAACAACATTTCAAACGCTCCTGATGTGGCGGCGAGGCCAGAACGACGGTGATGAGTGGCCGCCGGCGCGTGCTCGGCGACAGCGTCAAACTACCCCAAAGCCCAAGGGCGAACTTGCATAAAACGGCCGCGTGGCGCGCTCGCGCGGCCGCCGCGTTTTTGAGAGTTTTCCCATTTGTAGCAAGCACTCCCTCACGTAGTATTTCTACACATGGACTTGTCATCTAAAGGAAATCAAAAACATTTTTACGTTCCAACGACATAACAATCAGGACAGATGAACCGTGTCATTCGCTGAACATTTTTTGCAAGCTGGTCCTTGGCGGCAAAAGTACCATCCACTCTCTCTGTTTTTATGACCGGAAGAAGACCTTGACCGCCAGTTGACGACACTGGCAATCCCAGGCTACAGCGGGCGGGAAGCGGCGGAGCACACGCCGCGCGATGCGAAATCCGCAGCCGGTCCCAAGAACCAGCGCAAATCACCCAACAGATCCACCGAACAAAAAACACGCCGACATGACGCGACGCTACGGGGAATAGCACATAAGTCGCGGCATTGGTCGACTCGATCCGCATGGCCCGCCATGCGCTATTGCGCCGTGCGCGCAAGAGGAACTAGAAGATGGCGTTACATAAAGATGGCTTCATGAACAGGCAATTTGTTTTTGGCGACTTCGTTCTGCACTTCGACGGCATGCTGCTGCACCGCGAGCAGCAGATCAGCATCCCTCCCAAGGAACTGGCGGTGTTGACCACGCTGCTGGAAGCGGCGGGGGAGCTGGTCAGCAAGGACGCGCTGCTGGACCGCGTCTGGCCGGACGGCGAGGTCAACGAGGAATCTCTGACCCGCTGCATCTACGCGCTGCGGCGCATCCTGCTGGAAACCAAGGGCTGCCGCTACATCGACACCGTCTACGGCAAGGGCTACCGCTTCAGCCGTCCGGTGGCGGTGGTGTCCCGGCCCACGCCGCTGGCGGCGCAATGCTCGGTGGCGGTGCTGCCCTTCCGCACTCACCCGCAACTGGACGCGGTCAGCCTGCACGACGCGCTGGTGCAGTGCCTGTCGCGCTACTCGCCATTCGGCCTGATCGTGCTGCCGGCCACCATCACCCAGAACTGCCGCGACGTCGCCGACATCGTGGCGATGATCGACCAGCTGCGCCCGGACTACTATCTGGCCGGCCAGACCCTGCAGCAAGGCGGCGTCTGGAAGCTGCGGGTGGAGCTGGTGCGCGCCGCCGGCCATCAGCTGATCCACCACGAAAGCATAGAGCTGAGCCCGGAACAGCCGATCACCGCGCTGCAGACCCGGCTGGCCAGCCTGCTGCCGCAACGCATTCCCGGCCTGCGCTGGAACCAGGGCCAGAACCAGGAGCTGGGCTCGCTGGACATGGCCATCACCTATCTGAACGGCCGCCACGAACTGCAGCAGCACACGCCGTCCAGCCTGCGCCGCGCGCTGGCGCTGCTGCGCCAATGCGTGAGCGCCGGCCCCTGCCACGCGTTGCCTTATTGCAGCCTGGCCGAGTGCTATCTGACCCTGGCCCAGCTGGGCTTGTTCGACCAGGCCCAGGCGCTGATCCAGGCGCAGCAGGCGGTGAACAAGGCGGTGGAGCTGGACGCCGCCAATCCGCAGGCGCTGGGCCTCTTGGCGCTGCTCAGCAGCATGCGCTCGGAACAGGCGGTGGCGGAGGCGCTGTTCGAACAGGCGCGGCTGCTGGCGCCGGACGCCATCGACATCCATTACTACCACGCCTGGCATTTATTCCTGTCCGGCCGGCTCGCGCAGGCGCAGCAGGCGCTGGATGCCTGCCTGGAGCGCGACCCTTCGCGCATCTCCGCCAGCATTCTCAAGCTGTGGCTGACCTATTACGAGCACCGCATCGACGACGCGGTGTCGCTGGGCAAGCGCCAGCTGTGCCAGTACGGCCAGGACCACCCGGTGCTGCAAAGCGTGCTGGGGCTGATGCTGGCGCTGCAAGGCCAGCACGCCCAGGCCGACGAGCTGGTGCAGGCGGTGCGCGCGTCCGGCGAGGAAGCCGGCCTGCTCGCCCTCAACCACAGCTATATCGACTACTGCCGGCGCGGCGACGCGGCGCTGCCGGCGCTGCGCGCCTTCCTGGCCAAGGTGGACAGCCGCCAGGTGCGTTCCAGCCTGCTGCCGCTGATCCTGGCCGCTCACGGTCCGGAAGCCGCCATCCAGCACTGGCGGCAGCTGCAGGCCGAAGGCTATCTGTGGATCAAGGCCTGGCGCCACGATCCGCGGCTGAGCGCGCTGACCGAGCAAGCCCTCCCCTCCCAGCCGGAGGCGGCGTGATCCGCGCCTGTCTGCTGTCCGCGCTGTTGCTGTGCGCCGGCGCCGCGCGCGCGGACTGCTGGGATCGCGCCGGCCGCATGTTCAATATCGCGCCGGACCTGCTCTACGCCATCGCGCTGCAAGAGTCCGGCCTCAAGCCGGACGCGGTGGGACGCAACCGCGACGGCAGCCGCGACCTGGGACTGATGCAGATCAACAGCACCCATTTGCCGCGGCTGCGCAAGCTGGGCGTCACCGAACCGCAGTTGCTGGGCGACGCCTGCCTGTCCGTGGTCGTCGGCGCCTCCATCCTGGCCGAGATGATGAAACGCTACGGTTATTCCTGGGAAGCGGTGGGCGCATACAACGCCGGCACCGCGCCCGCGCGCCGCGCCTTGCGCATGCGTTACGCCGAGCAAGTGTGGCGGCGTTACCAGAAACTGCGCTCAGCCCCACCACCCCCAAGCAAGGAGCTCTCATGATTCGCTCGCTTCCCCCCGCCGCGCGCGCGCTGCCCGCGACGCCGCCGCCCACCGCGCCCAAGCCCGGCCCCTCCTCGGCCTGGGCCGCCCAGTTGCGCGGCGTCAGCCAATCCGCCGCGCGCCCGAGCGGCACCGTCGGCCAATTGCGCTTGGCTTTCGAACCAGCCGCGCCCCAGGTTCGCGCGGAGACTTCGGCGCGGCCCATGGGCAAACTGCGTCAGGCCATCGCACAGGCGAACGGCGGGCCCGCCCGCGCCGACGCCGCGCCAACGCCCAAGCGCGATCCGATGGCGCTGCAGCGCATGTTGAAGATGTCGCCCGAGACCTTCCAGGCTTTCCAGAAAACTCTGGAGGGCAGCGCCGGCAAGCGCGCGCCGGCCAAGGAGACGCCAGCGCCGGCCTCCGTCGTTCAAGCCGCGCCGGCCGCGCCAGCCGCCCCGGTCCTGGCCGCCGCGCCGCAGCCGACGCAGCCCGGTCAGATTCCACCGCCACCGCCGCCGCCGCCACCGCCTCCTCCGCCTCCGCCCGTCAACGCGACGGCCGGCCCGGCGCGCGCCTGGCACAAGGTCGCGGCGGCCAGCGCGGCCGATATCCAGCAATTGCGCGACGCAGAGAGCCAAAAACTGCGCAAGGAGCCGGGTTCCAAGCCCGCTGCCGCCTCGCCGGAGGGAGAAAAGCTGATCAATGAATTGAAGGAGCGACAAGCCCTTAGAGAACAAAGAATGGCGGCGCGGGCCTCCGGCGCCCAAGAGCGCTAAGAATGTATTTACGATCTTGCGGGCCAAGACGAGGCAAGGCCTTGCGGCTGAGAAAGCGGAATGTACAAGCGGTAGATGAGCATTTCGAAGCGGCACTCACCGTGCCACGTCTCACGACTCGCAGCAGATCGTAAACAGGTTCTAAACCCGCACCGTCCCCGATCCCCCTTTACATGGCGGCCGCCGCGCCCGCGGTTAGCCGCCATGCTTTTTCCCTCCGCCCCGAATCTGATTTTCCTCCCGAGATTTCATCGGTTTTCCATCAGGAATCCACGCCGGCATGCGCTTAAAGTGGATGCAAACATCGCAGAACCTTGCGCACTCACCGACAGACACCATGGCAGCTGAAGACATCTCACATCCCGCGCCGGCCCCCATCGTGGTTCGCCTGCTCAACAGCCCGCTGCGCGGCTGCGAATTCCTGTTGCAGCCGGGCAAGACCCTGTTCCTGGTCGGCCCCTCCGCCGCGCTGGCCGACGCCGGCCAGTTGCCGGAGCTGCCGGCCGACACCCTGTTCATTCCGCTGGAACAGGGCGGCGTCAATTTCGAGGTGCTGATCGACCGCGCCGACCCCGGCCGGGTCACGCTGCGCGAACTGGCGGACACGGCCAGCGCCGAGCGCGATGCCGAATTCAACCGCCCGCTGCGCGTCGGCGCGCTGGAACTGGCGCTGCGGCCGGAACATCTGGCCTGGTCGCCGGAAGTGCTGGGCCACGGCCTGGCCGCGCCCGCCACCGAGAAGAAACCGGCGCGCCGTCACGCCGTCGGCGCGGTGGCGCTGGCGGTGGTGGCCGCGCTGCTGCTGGCCGGCGGCGGCTACTGGCTGTGGAACACGCCGCAGCGCCAGGCTTCGGAATTGAACGCGCTGCTGGGACGCGACAGCCAGCGTTTCCAGGTGCTGCCCGGCCGCGACGGCGTGTTCTACGTCGCCGCCGCCAATGAGCGCGACAGCGCCTGGGCGCGACAAGTGCTGGCGCGCGGCGACTACGGCCGCCCGGCGCGAGTGCTCAGCCCGCAGCAGGAGAACGAGCGCATGGGCCGCTGGCTGGCGGATCACTACCCGCACCTGCCCTATTACCGCTTGCAGCTGGACAACCCGCGCCGGCCGCAGCTGTGGGTCAGCCAGCAGCGCGCCGCGCTGGGCGGCCCGGCCAGCCAGGCGCTGGCGCAGCGGCTGACCGAGCAGATGCCCTACGCCGACGCGGTGGACATCGTGCCGGTGGACGACGCCGCCGCCGCGAGCCAGGCCGAAACCGGCCTGTCGCGCCAGGCGCTGCCCTTCACCCGCAGCGAGCAGCCCAATGGCGTCACCTTCGTGATCCAGGGCGCGCTGGACGATGGCGAGCTGCTGCGCGCGCGCCGCTTCGTCGACGACTACTACCGCCAGTGGGGCGGCCGCTACGTGCAATTCGCCATTGAGTTGAAGGACGACTGGCTCAAGGGCAAGTCCTTCAAGTACGGCAACCAGGGTTACGTCAAGATGGCGACCGGCCACTGGTATTTCCCCAAACCCCTGTAAACCAAAGGCAAACCACCATGGCAATCGATATCACCAATCCGGACTGGACCCTCAGCGACATGTCCAAGGAGTTCGACGCCGGCACCAGCAAGCTCCAGGGCGAGCTGACCACCGCGCTGGACAAGCTGAACGGCAACCCGTCCAACCCCCAGTTGCTGGCCGACTACCAGAGCAAGCTGTCCGAGTACAACCTGTACCGCAACGCGCAATCCAACACCGTCAAGGTGTTCAAGGACATCGACGCGGCCATCATCCAGAACTTCCGCTAAACCCCGGCGCCGGCCGCGCGCCGGCGCTCCAGGAGTCCACCCATGATTCCCATCGCCGCCCAATCTCTGGACGCGCTGACCGCCCAGGTCAGCGACATCACCCGCTCCGAGCACAATCTCGTGTCGCTGGACGACCGCCTGATCCAGGCCTTCTCGCAAAACGCCGTCGGCGTTGGCATGGAGAAGGACGCCATCCTGCAGCGGCTGGAACAGCCGGGGCTGTTGAGCAACCCCGCCGTATTGATGGAGCTGCAGCAGCGCACCTCCAATTACAACCTGGAGGTGTCGATGATCAGCACCCTCACCCGCAAGACCGTGGGCGCGGTAGAAAGCCTGCTGCGCTCATGATCCGCCATGGTTTCAAAGCCGTATTGCTGGCATTGCTGCTGACCGGCTGCCAGCAGAAGGACTTGCTCAAGGGCCTGGATCAGCAGCAGGCCAATGAAGTGATCGCCGTCTTGCAGCGCCACAATATCGAGGCCGACAAGACCGACCGCGGCAAGACCGGCTTCAGCATCGCGGTGGCGCAGCCGGACTTCGCCGCCGCCGTGGACTGGCTGAAGGCCTATAACCTGCCGTCGCGGCCGCGAGTGGAAGTGGCGCAGATGTTCCCGGCGGATTCGCTGGTGTCCTCGCCGCGCGCGGAGAAGGCGCGGTTGTATTCCGCCATCGAGCAGCGGCTGGAGCAGTCGCTGCAGACCATGGACGGCGTGCTGTCCGCGCGCGTGCACGTCAGCTACGACCTGGATTCCGGCGAGGGCGGCCGCGCCGCCAAGCCCATCCATTTGTCCGCGCTGGCGGTGTACGACCGCGACGTGGACCCGGAGCAGATGGTCAACGACATCAAGCGCTTCCTGAAAAATAGCTTTGCCGACATCGATTACGACAATATCTCGGTGGTGCTGTCGCGGCGCAGCGAGGCGCAGCAGCAAGCGCCCACCACGCCGGCGGAGGAGCGCGGCTCCGGCCTGAGCTGGCTGATGGCCGGCGTGGCGCTGATCGCGCTGTTGGGCGCGGCCGCCGCCTGGCTGTGGCAGCGCCGCGCGCCCAAGCCCGCCGCCGAGCCGCCGGCCGCCGAGCCGCAGGCCGGACATGAATAAGCGGCCCGCCGCCCGCTCGCCGGCGCTGCAAGCGCTGCTGTTCGATCCGCTGGCCTATCTGCATCCGCGACGACTGGCCCTGCCGCCGGCGCTGACCTCGGCCGCGCCGGCGCGCGCGGCGGCCAATGAGCTGCTGATCGCCGCCTACCGGCTGGACAGCGCTTGCGCCGACGCCGACCTGGACCCGCTGGCGCGGCAATGGCTGCGCCACTGGCGGCGGCTGCCGCAAACCGCCTATCTGCTGGGCTGCCACGCGCTGCGCGCCGGCCTGGGCTGGCAGGCGGGCCTGCTGCGGCTGCCGGATTGGGCGCGGGATTTCGCCGCCGTGGCGCTGCCGCCGGACGCCGCCGCCGCGCAGCAGCCGGCGCTCAGCCACGGCGCGCTGCTGCTCACCGGCTACGGCCGCCTGCAAGCCTGGCGCGAACGGCTGCCGCGCCCGCTGGCGCAGCGGCTGCCGCTGCTGTTTCCGCCGGAGGTGGACGCCGCGCCGCCGCAGCCGGCCGCCGACGCCCTGATTCTGACCTTGGCCCTACAACATGCCCAGAGACATCCCCACACCCCGCCCGCCGACCGCCGTTGAAGGCGTGCTGGTGCGCCGCGCCCAGCTGCGCCGCGCCGCGCGCGCCGACCAACTGGAACGCGAAGCGCGACGGCAGGCGCAGCGCGTGCTGCGCGACGCCGAACATCAGGCGGAGACCCTGCGCCGACAAGCCAGCCAAGCTGGTTACCAACAAGGCATGCTCGCCGCGCTGGAACAGGCCGCCGGTCATTTCGCCGCCAGCCAGGCCATGGCCTGGCGCTGGCGCGAGCGGCTGGAGCAAGAGGCGCGCGCGATGCTGGCCGCGGCGGTGGACCATCCCGACACCCTATTGCTATTGCTGGATGAATGGCTGCGCGACCGCGACGCGCCGGACGCCACCCTCTATCTGCAACTGCCCAAGCGCGCGCGCGCCTTGCAGCCGCGGCTGATGGCCTTGTTGACGGAAAACTGGCCCGGCACGATCCAGATCGATTACCACGCCGACGCGCGCTTCATGATGCGCTGCGCGGACCAAGCGGCGGAATTCGAGCCGGAGCAATACGTGGAACCGGCCAGCCGCCAGCTGCTGCAATGCCTGGAGCAGATGCCGCAGGATTGCCGCGCGCTGTCGGAACAAGCGCTGCGCGAGTTGATCACGCGGCTGGAACAAGACCTGGCGGCGCTGGCCGCCGCCAAGCGGAGCCCGGAATGATTCCCTCGCTGAACCTGTCCGCCTTGAGCCTCGCCGCCGCCGGCGGCGATGACATCGTTCCCTTGCAGCAGCGGCTGCTGGCCGCGACGCAAGACGCCGGCGGCGCCGCGCCGCCGACGGAAACGCCGGAGGCCGACGACGCCAAGCCGGTCGAACCGCCGCCGCACAAATGGCCGGACTTCAATGCCGACCCGGTGGCGGTGGCCTTCCTCGCCGCGCTGCGCCAGCTGCAGCCGCCGGCAAGCGATTCGCAGCAGGACAAACAGCGCTACGCCGATGCCGTCGGCAAGCTGCTGGCCGACTTCAAGGACCCGGCCACCGGCGAACTGGCCTTCACCACCTTGAAGCAGAAGAACGACATGATCCAGCGCACGCTGGAGCAGGTCGACGCCGCTTCGCCGCTGCACACCGCGCTGATGACCTCGCTGGTGGGCAATATCGGCGTCGGCGGCATGATGCAGCAATGGATGCAGGAGGCCATCCTGTCCGGCGGCGTGCCCAAGGAGATGGAGGACTGGTGATTCACACCGCGTCCCACAAGGCCCGCGCCGCCGCCGCATGGTAGAAGACATCGCCGCTGCGCTGGAACTCGCGGTGGCAGGCATACACCAGCTTGATCACATGCTCGTTGCGCAGCTTCAGCACCCGCTGCAGCAATAAGGGCCAGGCCGGTTGCGCGTCCGGCAGTTCCGCCGCTTCCAGCGCCGGCGCGCCGATGGACACATAGGCGACGCAGAAGGTCCGCCACAAGGCTGGATGCCAATCCTCCGCCGCCAGGCCGGGCAGGTGCTCGAGCACGTCGCGCAGCGCCAGCGTCGCGGTCACCATGTGCAGCGCGGTGAAGTTGTCGGTCTGCCAATACACCCGCAGCGCGGCCCGCGCCAATTCATCCAGCCAGTCCGGCGTTTGCGGCGCGCCGGGCAGCGCCGCGGCGAAGCGCGGATCGGCCAGCACCGCGTCGAAGCGATCGTGTATCCAGTAATCCGGGCTGTTCCAGCCGGCCAGCGCCCGCGACAGCTGTTCCAGCCCGGCCTCGGCCGAGGCGGCCGGCGCTTGCGCGTCCAGGCCGGTGGGCAGGCGCAGATAGGCGCACAGATAATAGGCCAGGCCCGCCGCCGCCTCGCCGGCGTGGCCGGCGCGCAGCGCGAAGGCCAGCCGGATCAACGGGTGGAAGGCGCCGCCGCCCGGCGAGAACGGCAGGCTGCCCAGCACCTCGCGCACGGTTTCGTCCACGCCGCGCGCCGCCACCCGCTGTTCCATCACCCGCAGCAAGGCCGGGAAGGCGTCCAGCCGGCCCACGGCGGCGTCCCAGCGCCGCCAGCCGATATCGTATTCCACCGGCTCGGCCGGCTCGGCGCGCTCGCTTTCCCAGAAATCGAAGAAGGTGCGCAGTTGATGCGGCTCCGCGCCCATTTCCGCCAGCGCGGTCAGCGCCATCGGGCAATGGTTGGTGGTGTCGCTGTGCATCAGCGAAAACTCGTGGTTGGCGTCCAGCAAGGCATGCAGTTCGGTGTGACGGCTTGGCGCGTTCATGGCGTCCTCCTTGAAAAAAACCTGCCGTCACGATAAAAGTTAAAGTCAACTTTAAGTCAAGCGAGTCCGGACATGCCAGCCTCCCCCTCATCCAAGCCCAACCCCTGGCTCAGCATAGGCGAGTTGGCGCGCCGTGCCGGCGTCGCCGCCAGCGCGCTGCGCTACTACGAAACCCAGGGCCTGCTGCACAGCGTCCGTTCCGCCGGCGGCCAGCGCCGCTACCCGCGCGACGCGCTGCGCCGCGTCGCCTTTATCCGCGCCGCCCAGATCGTCGGCATCAGCCTGGACGACATCCGCGCCTCGCTGGCCGCGCTGCCCAGCCAGCGCACGCCGACGCCGCGCGATTGGGAGGCCTTGTCCGCCGACTGGCTGCCGCGCCTGCAGCAGCGCATAGACGAGTTGACCCGGCTGCGCGACCGGCTGGGCAACTGCATAGGCTGCGGCTGCCTGTCGCTGAGCCAGTGCGCGCTGTACAACCCCGGCGACCGCGCGGCCAGCCTGGGCGATGGGCCGCGTTACCTGATAGGCGAACCGCCGACGGAAGCGCCGGACCAAGAACCGGGCTGAGCGCCTGTTCTAAAGTCTCGCGAGCAAGAGCGAGACCAGGCGAAAACGAGCGACAAAGCGGAATGTACGAGTGGTACATGAGCACTGAGCTTGGTTTCAACGCCCATTTCTATCCATCCCGCCGACGCGCAGCAGATCGTAAACAGGTTCTTAGAACGTGTTTACGATCTCGCGAGCTAAGGCGAGACAAGGCGAAAACGGGCGAAAAAGCGGAATGTACACCTGGTACATGAGCATTTTGAGCTCGGTTTCAACGCCGTATCGCCAACGCGTAGCAGATCGTAAACAGGTTCTGAGCACTTCCTGAAAGCCGCTGTTACAACGGCGCGCTGTAATGGCGCCCATTTCAACGCCACTGGAGCGCCACCATGGTATTTCTCGGCTTTACCTCCATCCGGCCCAATGCCGGCCAAGCCCCCGCCCCGGCCCCCGAGGCCCCCGCCGCCCAAGTCGGCAGCCTCAACGGCAAGCCGGTGCGCGTCGACGACAGCGCCGAAAGCCGCGGCAAGGCCCACGCGGTCTTGAGCGAGTGCCTGTCCGATGTGCGCCGTTTCTTCCAGCCGCTGTGCGGCCGGGTCACCCGCTTCTTCGGCGCGATTCCGGACTGGGTGCGCACGCTGGCCGGCCAGGCCAAGCCAACCGAGGCCAGCGCTCAGCAAGCGCCCGTGTCCCATCTCACCGCGTCGTTCGCCGCCAATTTCTGCCGCCTGTGCGATACGTTCCAGGCCAGCCTGGCGGATAAGCACAATATGGACGGTGCCTTCCGCGTGCCGGCATCGCACGAAAAATTGCAGAACGTGAAACAACAGATGGCGCATGGAGAGATGGCGCCGGACTCGCTCAGCCACATCGAGATTGCCGCGCTGATCAAGGACACCCTGAAGCAATTGCCGCTGCCCAGCGATCAAGACCTGCACGCGCTGCACGCCAGCGGCGCAGACGTCACCCGCCTACACCGCGAGATGTTGTCGCAATTGCCGGAAGGGCCGCTCAAGCAGTGCGGAAGCGAGGCGATGCGCACCCTGGCCTTGAGCCATCGCCATGCCGATGCCGGCACCGGCAGCGCGTTCAGTAAAACCTCCATCGAGATTTCCGCGCCGCTGTGGCAGATGACCGATCTCCAACTGGCCAAAACCATGCCCACGATTGGCGGAGCGCTGCTGCAAGGCTGGCTGGATGAGCCCGCAGTCCCTGCGGACTCGTCAGCCGAGCAGCCTTCCTCGCCAGCGGATAAACCCGTCACGGTGGAACCGTGGCGTGCTCAGTACGCCACGGTAATGCAGCAACTGCTGACCAAGCGCCCACAGCGCTCGGAATAAGCGCCATGCCGCCGGCCGCCGCGCGCGGCCGGCTTCCCTTCCCTCATCCAAAAAAGAAAAACCATGCCCACGCCTTTCCAACACGCCGTCGCCGAACTTTGCCAATCCCTGTCGCTGCAGCCGCCGGAACAGATCGACAACGCGCTGTTCACCCTGCAAGTGGGCGAACACGCGCTGCATCTGAGCGAACAGCCGGCGCATCAACTGCTGATGTTCTGCTGCCTGTCGCCGCAGCAGGCGCAAGCGGACGCGCCGCCGCTGCGGCAGAACCTGTTCAGCGACGACCCGCTCAAGCCGGTGATAGGCCAATCCGCGCACAGCCAGGACTGGGTGCTGTGGAACCGCCAGCCGCTGGCGCATTGCGACGCCGCCGCGCTGCAGCGGCAGTTGGAACGCCTCAGCGACTGCGCCGAACAATGCTGCCGCGCGCCGGAAGCCGCGGCGCCGACCTTCGCGCCGCAGGCGCTGCGCCAGCGTCACGCCCGGCTGCACTGCTGAGCGGGACAAGGTCAGCACGAAAACGGCCGAGGCCGCCGGCATACCCAAGTACGCCGGCCAAGCCTCGGCCGCGCTCAATCAACGGCAACCGTCGTCTACAAGTCCACCACCGGGAAATCAATCTCGGTGCCGGCGATCAGGTTAGCGTAATTGGTCAGCGTGTTCAGCGCCACCGCGGCGATCACCTCCACCAGCAGACCGTCGTCGACGCCGGCGGCGCGCGCCGCGGCCAGATCCTGATCGGACAACACGCCGCGCTGGCTGACGATTTGCGCGGTCAGCCGGGCGATCGCGCCGGTTTGCGCGTCGGCGGCCTCTCCGGCGCGCGCCGCCTGGATGTCGGCCTCGCTCAGGCCAGCGCCCTTGCTCATCAGGCTGTGGGCGGACAGGCAGTACTGGCAGGCATTGGCCTGGGCGGCGGCCAAGGCGATCACCTCGCGCTGGCGCGCGCTGAGCTTGCCCTTGGCCAGGGCTTCGGAGAAGCCCAGATAGGCGTTCAGCACCGCCGGTGACTGGGCGAAGGTGGCGAACAGATTGGGCACCTTGCCCAGCTTGGCCTTGACGGCGTCCAGAGTGGCGCCCAGTTCCGGGCTGGCTTGATGGCGGTCTACGGTGGGGATGCGGGGCATGATGGGCTCCTGACTCTCGGGTTGAACGACAATGGGGACTGCACAGGAGCCATCTTGCAATACAATCAGCGGTCTATCGTCTCGAAAACTTTGCAGATCGTATCGAAATGGACTTGTTGACGCCCTTGCTGCAGCAAAGCGCCTTCTCCGCGCGCGTGTTCCATCATGGCAATCTATGCCATCTGGCCGACTTCGACCCTGGCGCAATGGCCGGTCATCTGCACTTGCTCAAGGGCGGCCGCCTGCGCTGCACCCTGCGCGACGTTCTGGTGCTGGACACCGACCGCCCCTGCGCCTTGCTGTTTCCGCGCCCCAGCGCCCACACCCTGCTCCCGGAGGGCGAACGCGGCGCCGACCTGGTCTGCGCCAAGCTGGACCTGGGCTTCCAGACCGGCGGGCCGCTGGCGCTGGCGCTGCCGGAATGCCTGGTGCTGTACCTGGACGACGCGCCGGGCTTGCTGTCCACGCTGCAGCTCTTGTTCGACGAGGCCTTCTCCGAGCGCTTCGCCCGCCAGGCGGCGCTGGACCGTTTGATGGAATATTTCCTGATCCAGGCGATACGCGTGGTGATAGACGCCGGCCAGATCCACAGCGGCATCTTCGCCGCCATGTCCGACCCCAAGCTGGTACGCGCCGTCAACGCCATCCATGCCAGCCCCGAGCGCGGCTGGACCGTGGAACTGCTGGCGGAACAGGCCGGCATGTCGCGCGCGCGCTTCGCCGCCCGCTTCCGGCAACAAGTCGGCCTGCCGCCGCTGGACTACCTGACCGACTGGCGCTTGGCCGTGGTCCGTCACATGCTGCTACAGGGCCAGCCGCTCAAGCGCATCGCCGCCCAGGTGGGTTATGCCAGCCCGGCCGCGCTGAGCCGGGTGTTCGCGCAAAGGCTGGGCTCGCCGCCCGTCGATTGGCTGAAACGGCAGCAAGCGCGCTAGTCCGGACCGGGCATGGAACTTCTGGCGGCGTTTTTCGATCAGACAGCTGGCCGCGGCCAAGCCGCACCCAAACCAATAGATGAAACCGCCATGACCACTCTACGCCTTGCCTCCGCCTGCCTGCTCAGCGCCGGCCTGTTCAGCCTCCCCTCCCACGCCGCCACCTTGTGCACGCTGCTGGCCGACGCCAAGAGCGGCGACATCCTGCTGCAACAGGGCAGTTGCGAACAGCGCTACACCCCGGCCTCCACCTTCAAGCTGCCGCTCAGCGTGATGGGCTTCGACTCCGGCTTCCTCCTGAGCGAGCACCAGCCGGCGCTGCCGTATCGGAACGGCGATGTGGACTGGGGCGGCGACAACTGGAAACAGCCCACCGATCCGGTGCGCTGGCTGAAATATTCGGTGGTGTGGTATTCGCAGCGGATCGCCCAGGCCTTGGGCGAGGCGCGGCTAAGCCGTTACGCCGACGCCTTCGGCTACGGCAACGCCGATTTCAGCGGCGACCCGGGCAAGCACAATGGGCTGGAGCGCGCCTGGATCGCCTCCTCGCTGCAGGTGTCGCCGCTGGAACAGCTGGCCTTCCTGCGCAAGCTGGTCAATCTTGAGCTGCCGGTATCCAAGCGCGCGCAGGAACTGACGATGAAGATCGCCGAGGCCAGCGCGGCGGCGGACGGCTGGCAGGCGCACGGCAAGACCGGCATGGCCTATCCGCGCAAGGCGGACGGCGAGTTCGACGAGGAACATCCCTACGGCTGGTACGTGGGCTGGGCCAATAAGGGCGAACGCTCGCTGGTCTTCGTGCGCCTGATCCAGGACGACAAGAAAGAACCGGGCACCGCCGGCGTGCGCTCGCGCGCGGCCTTCCTGGAGGAGCTGCCGGCGCTGGCGGCGGCGGCAGCGCCCGCCTCCGCTCAATCCATCAGCCGCTGATACAGATAGACCAGCACCCGCGCCAGTTCCTGCGCGGTCTGTTCCTGGCCGGCGTTGCCGCTATGGCCACCGGCCTCGGTTTCCAATAGCAGCGCGTCGTGGCCCAGCTCCTGCATGCGCGCCACCATCTTGCGCGCATGCGCCGGGTGCACCCGGTCGTCCTTGGCGCTGGTGGTGAACAGGGCCAGCGGATAGGCCAGATCGCCGCGCAGCCGGTGGTAGGGCGAATACGCCTCCAGCGCCGGCCGCTGCGCCGGATCCTCCGGATCGCCGTATTCGTCTATCCAGCTGGCGCCGGCCAGCAGCTCGGTGTAGCGCAGCATGTCCAGCAGCGGCACTTCGCACACCACCGCGCCGAACAATTCCGGCCGCTGCGTCATGCAGGCGCCCACCAGCAGGCCGCCGTTGCTGCCGCCCTCTATGCCCAGCTTGGCCGGCGCGGTCAGGCCGCGCGCCACCATGTCTTCCGCCACCGCGATGAAGTCGTCGAAGCCCACCTGGCGGTTCACCCCCTGCGCCGCCTGGTGCCAGCCGGGGCCGAACTCGCCGCCGCCGCGGATGCAGGCCAGCGCGAAGGCGCCGCCGCGTTGCAGCCAGTGCGGGCCGAAGTTCTCCACGTAGTAAGGCATCATCGGCACTTCGAAGCCGCCGTAGCCGTACAGCAAGGTGGGCGTGGCGCCGTCCAGCGGCGCGTCGCGGCGGCGCACCACGAAATAGGGAATGCTTTCGCCGTCCGGCGCGCGCGCCTGCCATTGCTCGGCGACGAAGTCGGCCGGATCGAAAGCCTCCGGCTGACGGCGCAGGCATTCCTGTTGGCCGCTGGCCACGTCCAGCCGGTACAGGCCGGTCGGGGTCAGGAAATCGCTGAAGCTGTAGCACAGGATGTCGCTGTCCCAGGGTTGATCGGCGAACTCGATCACCCCGCCACTGGGCGTGGGCAGCGCGCGCTCGCGCCAGACGCCGTCGACCTTGTCGAAGGCCAGCAGCCGGCTCTTGACTTGGTCCAACAGATTGACCACCACGCTGGCGCGGGTGGTCTCCACCGACTCCACCGCCAGCCGCGGCTGCGGCGCCACCAGCAGTTGCGCGTCTATCCGTCCCTGGCGCAGCGGCTCCAGCGCCACCGCCAGCAAGGCGCCGGCCGGATAGCGGGCCCCGGCGGCGTCCCAGTCCTCGGCCAGCTTGACGATCAGATCGCCGTGCAGATAGGCCTCCAGCTCCGCCTTGGGCGGCAACGGCAGCGCGTGGGTTTCCAGCGCTTCGTCGATCAGATGGTAGGTCTTGCTGTAGAAGCTGTCCGAGCACTCGATCAGGTCCAGCGTCGCGCCGTCGGCGTCGAGGAAGCGCCAGGCGGCGACCATCATCGCGTCTTCGCTGGCGGCGAACACCTGGCTCCACGCATGCCGCCCTTCCTCGCCGCGCTCCACCAGCCACACTTCGCGCGGGTAGCCGGCGCGGGTCAGCGGCGCGCCCGGCCAGCCGGGGCAGGCCCAGGCGCTGTCCGGATCGCGCCAGGCCACATGGCTCTTGCCTTCGGGAAAGCTGAAGCCGTCCGGCCGCCACGCGCCGGCGGCCAGATCGTATTCGCGGGCGATGCCGGCGTCGCCGCCGCCGGCGGTCAGGTGCACCATCGCTTGCAGCGGCGCCAGCGTGCAGTGGGATACCCCGTCCAGATACCAGTCCTCGCCGGCCTCGTCGGCCAGCGCGTCGATGTCCAGCACCGTCTGCCAGTCCTGCTCGGCGGCGCGGTAGGCCGCCAGCGTGCTGCGGCGGTAAATGCCGCGCGGATGAGCTGCGTCCTGGTGGAAGTTGTACAGCCAGCCGTCGTGCTCGGCGCAGAACGGAATCTGGCGGGTATCGCGCAGATGGGCGAGGATTTCGTCGCGCAGGCCGGCGAAACGCGGATCGGCGTCCAGCAGCGCCTGCGCGCGCGCGTTCTGCCCGGCCACCCATGCGGCGGCGGCGGGATCGTCCAGGCTTTCCAGCCAGGCGTGGGAATCGGGGGCGTTATAGTCGGACATCGGCGTCATCACGGTTGCGAATCAATGGCCGCGAGGTTAGCACCCCGCGCCGCCAACGCCAAATGCGCCACGCCCCGGCACCCGAAGTTCAGACCGCGGTGATCTCCACCCCTTCCGCCCGCAGCTGGCGGCAGGCGTGCTCGGGGTCCAGCAGCGCCTCGCCCAGATAGACGCCGGCGGGCGGCGCGTCCGCGCCCAATAGATGCTCGATCTGCAAAACGGCGCCCAAGGCGGTCAGATGCGCTTGCCCCAGCGGGTCCGCCAGCTGCACGGTTGTTCCGCTCGGCCGGCCGGCGGCGTCCCTGCCCGCGACGGCAATGCGGATGCGGTGAGCCGCGCCCGGCCCCGGATTGTAGAGCAGCGCCTGCCGCGCGCTGTTGAACATCGGCCGCGACAGCAACCGCCATATGCCGCTGCGCACCAGCAGATGCAGCAAGGCGGTGGCTTTGCCGTCGTCGAAGCCTATGCGCGCATCCACCTGCGCGGCGCCGACGATGGCCGGCAGATTCGCTTGATCCGGGGTATCGAAACGGTAAACCCGGTGGCGTCCGCCAGCGCCGAAGTCCGCGACGCGGCCATCGAGAAAACCGCCGCGCTTGACCCATTCGCCCCCTGCCATGGTGTGGAACGGCTCGGACAGGCGGTCCATGTAGGCGGTGGAATTCGGCCCCGCCTGATCCGCCATCGCGAACAAAATGTCGATGCCGACGCGCTCGACCTCGGCGACGGCCCTCGCCGCGTCTCGCGCCACAAGGCTGGCCACGCCGGCCATCCAGGCCGATGACAGCACCACCGGCGCGCGAGGATGCCCATGCGCGGCCACGGTCAGCAGCGCCTGTTTCTGCCGTTCCGTCCAGCGGGTGACGTCAAGGTAGGCGTGGCCCTGGGCCAGCGCCAGCCGCAATAGCCGGTCATGCCCATCGTTGACCAAGCCCACGATGAGCGCGCCCTGGAGAGATTCCGGCAACGCCGGCGCGTCCACCTCCATCGCCATCGCCTCGGCTCCATATCGCTGCGCCACCGCTTGGGCCGCGTCGAGACGACGGCCGGCGATGACGAGCTTGAGATCCGGCCTGCGCCGCGCCAGCAAGGCCGCCACTTGCGCGCCCACCACGCCGCTGCCGCCAACGAGAACAACGCTTGAAGAAGTCATGCCTCACTCCAGTTTTGGTCAATTGACCAATATTAAAACATGAACTTGGTCGTTTGAACAATTAAACTGGCGCATCAGCAATGTCGGACGATCACGAAGGAGGAAGGATGTCGGCCAAGGGAGAGGAAAGACGGGAGGCGATTCTGCGCGCGGCGATGCGGGTGCTGACCCGCGACGGCGGACAGGGCTTCCGCATGCGCGCCATCGCGGCGGAAGCCGGGGTGGGCATCAGCCATGTCCAGTACTACTTCAAGAACATCGACGCGGTGATGGCAGGCGTCATGGCGCGCTACCTGGAAGACTGGGATGAGCTGATGCTGGACGCGCCCGCCAGCCTGGCCGGCGCGCTGGACTTTGTGCTGGAAACACAGCTGCGGCACGGCGACTGCAAGCTGCTCTGGGAGCTGTGGGCGCTCTCCAGCCGCAGCGAGGCCGCCGATGCGGCGCTCAAGACTTTCTACGCCGGCTATACCGACCGGGTCTGCGCGCTGCTGCGTCGCGAGGCGCCGGCGGACGCGCCCGACAGCGTGCTTAGGGAACGCGCGGTGCTCATCGTCGCCTTGATCGAGGGCTTATCCATCCTGCGCGGCAATGGCCGGGAGCAAACGCTGGCGCCGCAAGCCCAGCGCCATGCCATAAACGCCGCGCTGGCGCTGGCCGTCCTGCCGCTGCGGCCGGCCGCTCCCGAGCGGCAGGCGTGACCCAGGCGCCCGGCGCCATGGCTGAGCCACGGCGCCGGGGCACGGCTCAGTCGGACAGCACTCGCTGCAGCGCATCCACCAGCCGGTCCAGGTCTTCGCGCTGTACCTGCCAGTGGGTGACGATGCGCATCAGCCCGCCTTCCGGCGGGTTAGCCTTGATGCCGGCCTGATGCAGCGCGGCCATCAGTTCGGCCACGTCGATGTCGGCGGTGAGGCGGAACCACACCATATTGATGTGCACGTCCTCCGGCTTCACCTCGACGCAGGGCAGCGCCGCCAGCCGCTCGGCCAGGTAGCGGGCATTGGCGTGGTCGTCCTTGAGCCGCTCCACCATCTCGTTCAGCGCCACGATGCCGGGCGCGGCGATCACGCCGGCCTGGCGCATGCCGCCGCCCAGCAGCTTGCGGTTGCGGCGCGCGCGGGCGATGAAATCGGCGTCGCCGGCCAGGATGGAGCCCACCGGCGCGGCCAGGCCCTTGGACAGGCAGAACATCACCGAATCGGCGTATTGGGCGATCTCGCTCGCTGCGCAGCCCAGGTGGGCGGCGGCGTTGAAGATGCGCGCGCCGTCCAGGTGCACCGGCACTTGGTGGCGGCGCGCCACTTCGGCGCTGGCCGCCATCGCCGCCAGCGGGATCACCCGGCCGTTGCAATGCGCGTTTTCCAGACAGATCAGCCCGGTGCGCGGCCAATGGATGTCCTCGCCGACGCGGATGCGCTGTGCTATCGCCTCCGGCGTCATCACCCCGTCCACGCCGGCGACGGTGCGCAGTTGCACGCCGCCTATCACCGCCGCGCCGCCGGTTTCGTGCCAGACGATGTGGCAGCCCTCTTCCAGGATCACCTCGTCGCCGCGCTGGCAGTGGGTGAAGATAGCCAATTGGTTGCCGAAATTGCCGGTGGGCACGAACAACGCCGCCTGCTTGCCCAGCTTCTCCGCCGCCAGTTGTTCCAGCGCCCGCACCGTGGGGTCGTCGCCGTAGACGTCGTCGCCCACCTCGGCGTTGAACATCGCCTCGCGCATCGCCGGCGTCGGCTGGGTCACGGTGTCGCTGCGCACATCAATCCATTGCATGGTTCGCTCCTTCATAAGGTGGAAATCTCGTCGCCATCGGCCGGCAAGGCCAGGTAAGCGCTCAGCGCCGCCGCAATGCAGCGCGTCAACTCGGCCTGCCCCGCGCCGGCGTCCAGCGCCAGGCCATGCAGCAGGCTGTCCGCCATACGCAGCAGGCGCGGCGCGCGCGCGGCGGGCAAGCCGCAATCGGCCAGCCAAGCCTCCACGCAGGCCAACAGCTCCAGGTCCAGCGGATTGTCCGCCGGCGGCAAATCGAACTGCGGCCACTCCCGCTCCAGTACCCGGTGCAGGCCCGGCGCGGCCAGATGCAGACGCAGGCAGGCCGACACCAGCTGTTCCAGTTGGACAGGCCACGGCTGGCCGGCGCTCAGCCGCAAGGCCTCGCGCACCGTCGCCAGCGTTTCCTCGCCGTGGCGGCGGTGCAGCGCCGCCACCAGCGCCTGCTTGTTGGGAAAGTACTGGTAGAGCGAGCCTATGCCTACGCCGGCCAGTTCCGCCGCCCTGTTGGTGGTCAGTCCGGCATAGCCGTCGCGCTCCAGAATGCGAGCCGTCGCCTCCAGAATCGCCGCCACCACGTGGCGGGAGCGAGCTTGGCCGGGCTGTTTGCGGGCTTGCGGGATCATCGGCATGCGGCGGTCCGTAAGGGAGGGAGGCTTGCGCCGCGGTCATGTGGCCAACTGCGGAAAGACGGCGACAAAGGCTTAGCAGAACACGAGTTTTACCCGCTGACAAGGGCGGATACATTGAAAGCGTCGTCCATCCTCAATGAAAGCGGAATCATGAGCCAAAGCTATGCCTTCTTCGCGCTGCTGCGCGTCCATCCCAACTGGCTGCGTCTGAGCAGGCCCGAGCGCCGGCGCTTCGAAACGGAAACCCTGAAGCCTATCTATGCGCGCTACCCGGCGGTGCGCATGCGTTGGTTCGACGCCGAGGCCTTCACCACCCGCTGCAGCGATATCGCGCTGTTCGAGACCGAATCGATCAAGGACTTCTATTATCTGATCGATGCGCTGCGCGACAGCCGGCTCGTCACCGAACCCTTTTTCGAGTTCATCGACATCCTGCCGGCGGTGGAGGACGGTTTCCGCGACTACGACGCGCATCTGGCCACGGATTGATGGACCGACCGCTCAAGACCGGCCAATACAAACGGCGACCTTGCGGTCGCCGTGTTGCTGCTGCGGGAGGCCGGGTTATGCCCGGCAAGTCCGGCCCGAAACGGCCGGCGGAGACACTCTCAGATTGTCAGCAGTGGCTTAGTGGATTCGATACGATTGCTTGATCTCGCTTACGCGGCGCTCGGCCTGTTGAACGGTCAGCGGGCTCACGGCCATGTGGGCGCCGCAGTGGCAGCGCAGCACGCTGTCGGGGTGCAGGGACTTGAGATGTTGGCGGAGTTCATGGCCGCATTCCTCGCAGGCGACCACGACGGTGGCGTTGTAATGCTTGTCCAGATCAATATCGAATCTTTGCTGCTTCATGGGAATCTCCCTTGCTGTGACAAAGGCCGGCCGGCCAGAGGAAGCGCAGGAAGCGCTTCATGGCCGACCTGAATTGAAGGATAGCCCCGGCGGTGAAAGGTTCCCAGCAATCAGTCACTTAAGCTGGATTTTTTTGAGCAGGGACAAAGGCCGCGCCGGCGGCGGCGGCACTGGTCAGCGGCCGGAGCTTGCAGTATCCTTCGCCGATTTGAATATTGACGATTGCAGGCATGGACACCCACAACGCTGATCTGGAACGCCGCTTCGGCGGCATCGCCCGTCTCTACGGACCGGAGGCGCTGGCCCGCTTCCAGGCCGCCCACGTCTGCGTGGTCGGCGTCGGCGGCGTCGGCTCCTGGGCGGTGGAGGCGCTGGCGCGCAGCGCCATCGGCAAGCTGACGCTGATCGATCTGGACAATGTGGCCGAATCCAACACCAACCGCCAATTGCCGGCGCTGGACCCCAATTACGGCATGGCCAAGGTCAGCGCGCTGGCCGAGCGCGTGCGCGCGATCAACCCCGTCTGCCAGGTGGTGGAGATCGAGGATTTCGTCACCGAGGACAATCTGGAGCAGATGCTGGGCCAGGGCTACGATTTCATCATCGACTGCATAGACAGCCTGCGCATCAAGACCGCGATGGCGGCCTGGTGCGTGCGCCGCCGCCAGCCTTTCATCGTCTCCGGCGGCGCCGGCGGTCAGACCGATCCGACGCAGATCCGGGTGGCGGACCTGGGCGAGGTCACTTACGATCCACTGCTGTCCAAGCTGCGCTACAACCTGCGCCGCCACCACCAGTTCAGCCGCGAAGCCGGCAAGAAGCTGCACGTTCCGTGCGTGTTCTCCACCGAACAGCTGGTTTATCCGGACACGGCGCAGCAGGCTTGCGACACCGCGGAGGCGCGCGGTCCGCAGGGGCTGTCCTGCGCCGGCTTCGGCGCGGCGATGACGGTGACCGCCAGCTTCGGCCTGGTGGCGGTGGCGCAGGCCTTGAAGCACTTGGCCAAGCCGCCCAAAGCCCAGCGCGGCTGACGCTGCGCAGGCCGGGAGACCTCACGACAGCGACAATTCAATAGCCGCTTGCACGATGGGCCTGGCCCAGACCGGAGTGGCGGCCAAGGCGGCAAGATCGTCCACCCCAGGAAACACCATCCGGCCATTGACGGTTTCCAACACCAGCACCGGGTCTGGAATCTCCTGCCCCGGCGCCGCTTCAGCACTATTGTCGAATACTTGCAGCCGGGCCAGCCGCGGCAACAGGCTGATCAGATTAAGGCGCGAGCTGACCCAGCGCTCGTGAATCTTGTGCTCCGGGATATCGTGGCCGCCATGGGCGACACGCAAGCCTACCCGCGCAATGTGTCGTTCCGGCGAGTCCAGGCCGCAAAACAGCATCATGACATTGTGGCTGCCAGCCGCTGCGGCGAGCATGTCCGCCATGGTCCGGCCTCCCAGCGTGGTCTCGAACGCAAAGTTGCCGCCCTCGCGAATGGCGGCCGCCAGGCGGGACCGGCCGTATTCCCATGCCTGCCCATTGGCCTTGTCCGGGTCCAAACCCAGTTGTCTGACCAGTTCGCGCGCATAACTGTCCGGGTTGTACCAGGACAAGCCATGCTCGGCCAGCAAGCTGCCACCCACCGAGCTCTTGCCTGCGCCGTTCACGCCGGCAAGCACCAGGATGAAGGGACACGCGGCGGCGGCGCTCAAAACGCGTCGCCGGCCTTGGGCCGCGAACCTAACTGACCCTGGGCGCCAAACAGACTATCGACGTTCTGTACCGTGCCCGCTTGTTGCAATTGGGCCAAGCGGGCATCGAAACGCTGATTCAGCGCGTCCAACGCCGCTTGCTCGCGCTGCTTCAGCGCCTGAACAGCATTTTCCAGCCGCCGGTAAGTGGCGGCGTCCAGCAACACCATCTCCACGGTCGAATGGTTGGTAACAGCCACGCTACCCTGTTGATGAACTAGGCGCACAACCTCCCCCCATTTGTTTTTGACCTGGGAGGCATTCTGACGCGGCAAGGCGTCCAAGCTGGGCAATTCCGTAATCATCGCAGTCCCGCCGGGAAAATAATGACGATAAGGCAATAATAGCCCTAATCTGAAAAAATATCTCTTTTAGCCATTTTAGCCAATAATCTATGGCTAACACGCTCAAAGCAACCATTCACGATCTCGCGAGCTAAGGCGAGACCAGATGGAAACGAGCGAAAAAGCGGAATGTACACGTGGTACATGAGCATTTTGAGCTCGTACTCACCGTGCGACGGCTCGCGACGCGCGGCAAGTTTTGGACAGCGGCTGACGCGGCCATGAAAAAAGCACCGCCATGACGGTGCTTTTTCATTTGCGGGCGGATGCCGCTTACATGCTCTGGATCTGCTTTTCCAGTTTCACGGCGCGGTCGCCAGGAGCCGGGTGGCTGCCCAGCAGGCTGCTGTCGTTGCCGTACAGCTCCGCCAGCTTGCGCAGCGCGGCCGGGCCGCCTTGCACATTGTAGTTGTGGCGCTTCAGGAAGCCCACGGAGTAAGCGTCGGCATCGCTTTCCTGCGATTGGGAGAACTGCGCGTTCACCACGGCTTCGGCGAAACCGCCCAGCTCGGACTCGGACAGGTTGGCGGCCACGGCGTTGCCGCTGCCGGCGGCGCCTTTGCGCGCGGCGGAGGTGGCGTAAGCCAGCTGCATCGCCTTCTTGGTGTGGCCCAGTTTCACGTGGCCGATTTCATGGCCGATGACGAAGCGCACTTCGTCGTCGTTCATCTTGTCCATCAGGCCGCTGTACACGCGCACGGTGCCGTCGGCCATCGCGAAGGCGTTGACTTCCTTGGTCAGGTAAACCTTGAAGTTCAGCTTGGTGCCGTCTTCGCTGTCCAGACCCTTGACCATCTTGGTCAGGCGCTTGGAGTAGGCGTTGGAGGCCGGGGCCACTTTGTTCTGCTTGTCCATCACCACGCGGGACTCGGCGGCCATGGCCTTGACGTCGGCGTCGCTGAGGGTGGCGGATTTCACCAGGTCGGTGCCGGCGCTGATCATGGAGCCCAGATCGAAAGCGTGTACCGGAGCGGCGAAGCAGGCAGCAGCCAGGGCTGTCAGAGCGAATTTTTTCATTCTGTTTGTCTCTTTTATTTAAAAGCAGACGGATGCTATCTGCTTTGTCCGCACTTGAAAAGCGATTGGCATAATTGCCCCACCACCTTGATTCAAGCCACTCACGCATCGAGACCGGCAAACCCTTGCCGCCACAAGGTTTCTACCAGAACTATCCCCTCATCGGGCCAAGCTGGCTTGTCGCGGCAGCGCAACGTGACAGTGGAAATCTGTCAGTTAACGGCCGCCGGCGCGCGCAGCTGCGGGCAGGCGTGATCTTGCAGTTCTTCCACCGAGCCGCGGTTGGCGCCGATCAGGCTGGCGCGGCTGCTGAGCAGGATGAAGCCGTCGCGGCCATCGGCCAGCCGCGTCGCCACCAAAGCCAGGCCATAGCGCCCCATCTCCAGGCCAGCCTCCGGCAGGCCCGCCGCCAGCGCCTTGAACGGATCCACTTCCGGCCCGCCGCCGGCATTCGCCGCCAGCGTGCGCGCCCAGTAAGCATGGCCCTGCAGCTCCACCGGCAATTCGCGCCACTCTGGGCCCAAGCTGTCCTTCAGGTCTTCCAGTTGCTGACGCACGGTGGCGTCGGTGCAGGAGATGTGGATGTGCAGCTGGTTCTGGGTGCGCCCGTACTGGGAGTTGACGGTCAGCGACAGCAATTCGCGCGGAATCGCCTGACCGTAGCGCTGCTCCAGAAAGCGGCGCGCGCGCCAGGCCGCGCCCCAGTAGTCCGGCGCGCGCTCGTTCAGCAGTTCCGGGCTTTCGATGCCGCTGACGCGGGCGGTGGGAATCAACAGGTATTGCAGCCAGCCGTTGCGGTCCTTCAACACCGCGCTGCCGCCGGCTTCGCCGCCGCCCAGGTCCACTTCGGCGCAGGGCGCCGGCTGGCCGCTGGCTTGCTGATTGGGCAGGCATTGCCGGCTGACGATATTCCACAGCGCGTCGGAATCGGCCCACAGCAGCGCCGAGTACCCCAGGGCCAGCGCGGCCAGCAGGCCGGTGGCGATTTTGAGCGTGTTCTTCATGTTCGAATGTATGGTTAGGCCGCTCCGCCACTATAGCGAAGGCCGGGCCCGGAGATGAAAAAACCGCCCATGAAGGGCGGTTTTGCATCGGGCTCGCGTTTGCTCAGACCAGCAGGCAGGAGGTCTGGCTCTGCTCGCTGACATGGTGCAGCCGCGTGGTCTCTTGCGCGCAGCGCGCTTCCGCCTGCGGGCAGCGGGTACGGAACACGCAGCCGGACGGCGGATTGATCGGGCTGGGCAGGTCGCCTTGCAGGATCTGGATCACCTTGTTCTTTTCCAGCTTCGGGTCCGGGATGGGGATGGCCGACAATAGCGCGCGGGTATACGGATGCGACGGCGCGTCGTACAGCGCGTACTTTTCCGCCAGTTCCATTTCGCGGCCCAGATACATCACCAGGATGCGGTCGGAGATGTGCTTGACCACGGCCAGATCGTGGGCGATGAAGATCAGCGCCAGGCCCATTTCGCGCTGCAACTCCTTCAGCAGGTTGATGATCTGCGCCTGGATGGACACGTCCAGCGCCGATACCGGCTCGTCGCAGATGATGAGCTTGGGCTCCAGGATCAACGCGCGGGCGATGCCGATGCGCTGACACTGGCCGCCGGAGAACTCGTGCGGATAGCGGTTGATCATCTGCTCGCGCAGGCCCACCTTGGCCATCATCGCCTTGACGCGGCGCATCACCTCTTCCGGCCCCAGTTCCGGCTTGTGCACGCGCAGCGGCTCGCCGATGATCTGCGCCACCGTCATCCGCGGATTGAGCGAGGCCAGCGGGTCCTGGAAGATCATCTGGATGTCCTTGCGCACCGCCAGCCAGTCCTTGTCGCTGCCCTTGCGCAAATCCTTGCCCATCCACACGATTTCGCCTGCGGTGGCCGGGATCAGGTTGAGGATGGCGCGGCTGAGCGTGGATTTGCCGCAGCCGGATTCGCCCACCACGCCCAGGGTTTCGCCGGCGTAGAGGTCGAAGCTGACGCCGTCCACCGCCTTCAGCGTTTTCTTGGGGCTCCACGGCCAGCTGTCGCCGCCCTTGACCTGGAAGTGCACTTTAACATCGCGCACCGAAAGAATGGCCTGTTTGGCTTGTTCAGACATGGGCCACCTCCTGGGCTGCTTGCGCCAGCTCGGCGGCCGGCTTGTGACAGGCGCGTATCACCTGCGGGTTGTGGCTGCTGGCCTGCAACGGCGGCAGTTCTTGCGCGCAGCGCTCCAGGCTGTGGGTGCAGCGCTCCGAGAACGGGCAGCCCTTGGGCATGTGCGCCATATTGGGCGGGTTGCCGGGAATGCTGACCAGCTCGCTGCCGTCATGGTCCAGCCGCGGCAGCGCGCCCAGCAGGCCTATGGTGTAGGGGTGGCTGGGGTGGTAGAAGATGCTGTCGGCGTCGCCGTATTCCATCACCCGGCCGCCGTACATCACCATCACTTTTTCGCACAGACCGGCCACCACGCCCAAGTCGTGGGTGATCATGATGATGGAGGTGCCGAAGTCGCGCTGCAGGTCTTTCAGCAGCGTCAGGATCTGCGCCTGCACCGTCACGTCCAGCGCGGTGGTGGGTTCGTCGGCGATCAGCACTTCCGGTTCGCACAGCAGCGCCATCGCGATCATCACGCGCTGGCGCATGCCGCCGGAGAACTCATGCGGATACATGCCGACGCGGCGCGCCGCCTCCGGAATGCGCACCGCGTCCAGCAATTCGATCGCGCGCTTCTTGGCTTCGCGCCGGCTGATGCCCTTGTGCAGTTCCAGCACTTCGGTCATCTGCCGCTCCACCGTCAGATAGGGGTTCAGCGAGGTCATCGGGTCCTGGAAGATCATGGACACGCGGTCGCCGCGGATGGCGTTCAACTCGCTCGCGCCCATGGTCAGCAGGTCTTTGCCGTGGAACAGCACTTCGCCGCTGGCGCTGCCGTTGCGGGCCAGCAGGCCCATGATGGACAGCACGGTCTGGCTCTTGCCGGAGCCGGACTCGCCGACGATGCCCAGGGTCTGGCCCTTGCCCAGTTCGAAGCTGACGCCGTTGACGGCATTGACCATGCCGTCGTTGGTCTGGAACCGAACCCCGAGATTATTGACTTTCAAGATGCTCATAATGATCTACCTCGGGCTCATCGATCTTTCGGGTCCAGCGCGTCGCGCAGGCCGTCGCCGATATAGTTGGCGCAGTACAGGGTCAGCGACAACATGCCGGCGGGGAACAGCAATTGCCAGGGCTGGCTTTCCATGGTCTTGGTGCCGTCGCCGATCAACACGCCCCAGCTGGTCATCGGCTCTTGCACGCCCAGGCCCAGGAAGGACAGCACCGATTCGGTCAGGATCACGCCCGGCACCGTCACCGTAGTGTAGATCACCACGATGCCCAGCAGATTGGGCACGATGTGGCGGGCGATGATGGTGGAGGTGGACACGCCGATGGCGCGCGCCGCTTCCACGTATTCCTTGGACTTGATCGACAGCGTCTGGCCGCGCACCACGCGCGCCATGTCCATCCAGCCCAGGATGGTGATGGTCAGCACCACCAGGTAGAACTCGCGGCCCAGCAAGGTCACCATCAGGATGGCGATCAGCAGATAGGGCACCGCGTACATCATGTCGACGACGCGCATCATCAGGTTGTCGATCTTGCCGCCGAGGAAACCGGCGCTGGCGCCCCACAGCACGCCGATGATCACCGCGGCGATGGTGGCCAGCGCGCCGACCATCAGCGAGATGCGGCCGCCTATCAGGGTGCGCACCAGCAAGTCGCGGCCCAGGTCGTCGGTGCCGAACCAGTGCATGCCCTGCCAGGTGGGCGCCAGGCTGATGGCGTCCCAGTCGGTGTCGTCATAGGTATGGGGCGACAACATCGGTCCGAAAATACAGGCCAGCACGATCAGCGACAGGATGATCAGGCTGACCACGGCCGCGCGGTTGCGGAAAAAGCGGATGCGCGCGTCACGCCACGGGCTGCGGCCTTCTACGGCGGCGTCGTCCAGGCGGGTCTCCAGCGCGATCGCCGCTTGCTTCTGTTTGCTTCTCAACATGGGAAATCCTTCGCGGTCACGCGCGTCAATAGCGAATCTTGGGATCGAGGAAGGCGTAAGCCAGGTCGACCAGCAGATTGAGCACCACGGCGATCACCGTCACCAGCACCACCAGGCCCAGCACCAGCGTGTAGTCGCGGTTGGCCGCGCCGTTGACGATGAGCTTGCCCAGGCCGGGCAGCGAGAAGATGGATTCGGTGACCACGGCGGAGGTGATCGAGGAAATGGTCAGCGGCCCCAGCAGCGTCACCACCGGCATCAGCGCCGGCTTGAGCGCGTGGCGGACGATGATGGTGCGCATCGGCAGGCCCTTGGCGCGCGCGGTGCGGATGAAGTTGCTGCCCAGCACCTCGATCAGGCTGCCGCGCATCACCCGGCCTATGGTGGCCACGTTGATGAAGGTCAGCAGCGCCACCGGCAGGATCATGTAGCGCGGATCGAAATCGTTCCAGCCGCCGGACGGCAGCCAGTGCAGGGTGACGGCGAAGATCAGCACCAGCACCGGCCCGATGATGAAGGACGGAAAGGCGCTGCCCATATTGCTGATCAGCATCACCAGGTAATCCACCGCGCTGTTCTGGCGCAGCGCGGCGATGATGCCCAGCACCACGCCTATCACCAGCGAAATCAGGATGGCGCTGCCGCCTATCGCCGCCGATACCGGCAACGCCTCGGCCACCAGATCGTTGACGCTCCAGTCCGAATAACGGAAGGAAGCGCCCAGATCGCCTTGCAGCAGGCTCTTCAGGTAATACAGGTATTGCTGCCACAGGGGCAGGTCGAGATGGTACTTGGCCTGTAGGTTGGCCAACACCGCCTCGGAAACTTTGCGCTCCCCGTCAAAGGGGCCGCCAGGGGTCATGTGCAGCAGCAGATAACAGACGGTGATGACGGCCAACACGGTTGGGATCGTCAACAGCACGCGTCGCAAGGTATAGGACCACATTGCAAGATACTCCGACTCGCCGCGTTCCGCCGCGCGCCGCCGCGCGATGCGCGGGCGGCGGACGGAGCAACGGCGATTGACACCGATAGTCACGGGCGGGCGGCGCCGTCTGCGACGGCCGCCCGCTCAACACACCGGGGTTGCCCCCGTCTCCTGATCAAGGCCGAGCGCGCGTGCCGGCACGCCCCCTATCCCACATGGGGACTGGAGGCGTGCAGGCGTCGGCGCGGGGCCGGCGATCAATGCTGGATGATGTAGAGATCCTTGCTGCGGTAACGATCCACCGGATTCTTCAGCGAGTAGCCGCCCACATACGGTTTCACCAGGCGCGGCAGCGTGTACTGCAGCACCGGGATCATCGGGTAGTCGTCCATCACCAGCTTGGTGGCCTGGGTCAGCAACTGGGTGCGCTTGGCCGGATCGGTGCTTTCATTGCCCTGCTTGATCAACTCATCCGCTTTCTTGTTGCAGTTGAAGTTGTCGTTCTGGGTGTTGCCGCACTGAACCAGCGCCAGGAAGGTGGTGGCGTCGTTATAGTCGGCCAGCCAGCCGTTGCGCGCCACCTGGTAGTCGCCGTCGTGACGTTTCTTCAGGAATACCTTGAACTCCATGTTTTCCATGGAGGTGTTGAAGCCCAGCTTGCTCTTCCACTCGGAGGCCACGAAGATGGCCATCTTCTTGTGGTAGTCGCTGGTGTTGTAGGACAGCTTGAGCGTGGTGCCCGGCTTGACGCCGGCTTGGGCCAGCAGCTTCTTGGCCTCGTCCACGCGCTTGGCCATCGGCCATTGCGCCCAGTCGTAGCTGGTCGGCAGGCCGCCGTGCACGCCCTTGACCATCACACTGTAGGACGGCAGCTGGCCGTCGCCGGTGATCTTCTTGGTCATCAGATCGCGATCGATCACCATGGACAGCGCCTTGCGCACGCGCACGTCCTTCAGCAGCGGATCCCGGTTGTTCAGGCTGTAGTAGCGCAGGCCCAGGATAGTGGAGGTTTTCAGATCCTTGGGCATGGAGCTCTTGAGCTTGTCGAAGCTGCCCGGCGGGATCTCGTAGGTCATGTCGGTCTGGCCGGACTGGAACAGCTTCTGGTCGGCGTTCTGATCTTCGATCGGCAGGAAGCTGACGCGGGTCAGCTGCACATTCTTGGCGTTCCAGTACTGCGCGTTCTTCTCGATCACCACCTTGCTGTTGACTTGCCAGTCTTTCAGCACGAAGGGACCGTTGCTGACCATCTTGCCCGGCTTGACCCAGTCCTTGCCGAACTTGTCGATCACCGCCTTGGGCGCGGGGCCCAGCTGGGCATTGGACATCAGCTCAGGCAGGTAGGACACCGGGAAGGCGGTGTCCACTTGCACGGTGTACTTGTCCAGCGCCTTGACGCCGATGGCGGTGACCGGCTTCTTGCCGGCGACGATGGCCTCGCCATTCAGGAAGAAGATGCCGAAGGTGCCGGCATAGGGAGCGGCCAGCTTCGGGTCCACCAGGCGGCGGATGCCGTAGACGAAATCGTCGGCGGTGACGCCGCTGCCGTCGGACCATTTGGCGTTCTTGCGCAGCTTGAACACCCAGGTGGTCGGCGCGGTCTGTTTCCAGGACTCGGCCACACCCGGCTGCAGCTTGCCTTCGTTGTCGGTGGCGGTCAGGCCTTCGAACAGGTCATGAGTGATGATGTTGGCCGGCACGCCTTCCACCACCATCGGGTCCAGCGACTCCGGCTCGGAACCGTTGGAGCGCACCAGCTCCTGTTTGGCGGCCAGCTTGGTGCCGGCGGGCAACACGGCGGCCAGCGCCGCGCCGGATGTCAGGGCCAGCGTGACCGCGGCCGCGATTGTCTGTAGCGATTTCTTATCTGCCATCTCGCCTACTCTCCTATGTATTGTCTATCCCGTCGACTATCGCGGGATGATCAGAATCTTCACTCGATTGTATCCAGAGTGGTTGGCGGCCATTATGCGCTGAGGATTTTGAATACTTCAAGTGCTAAGCACGGCGCTGCGGCGAGCGATTTAACGTTTTCGTCGCAAATTGATTATCCAAGCCTATATTTGCTGTGGCAGCACTATGATTTCACAATGTTTTTTGTCCGACACCATCAAGCCATTCCATAACTTATTGCCTGTCATAAGTAATGCTCATGGCCGTGGATATCAGCCTATACAATTAATCCAAAGGAATATCTGTTTTTTCTTATTTTTATTAAAACAGGATTTTCCAAAATCATTAACGCTTTAGCGCTTGGCGAAAGCCGGACTGCTTGAGTAAGCTCGGCCTCACGCATGCCGCAAGCCCGTTTTCCGGCCCGCCGTCCGGCGCGCCGCCCAGGCGCCCCTTGATCTGCAAGCCCTGGCGGGCGATACCATTATTCAAGCGCAGACAAGGATAGCCACCCGGCCAATGGAAGACAGCGCTCGCGGCGGCGAGGCATGCGTTCCCGCCCCAGTCCGCCCGGCACGGCGTAGACGCGGGGCTTGAACGGCCAATCGGGTTTCGATGGGACGACACCTGGTATCCACGGCGGGCAGCGCCCGCTCCAAAGCGAGAACAACAATGAAGAAAAGAGTCGTTGCAGCCACCGTTGCGGGCCTGCTGATCGCGGCCGGCGCCGCCGGCGTTTACGGCCTCAAGAACACGGACGGCGGCGCCGGCCAGCGCGCCAAGCCGCCGATTGCCGTTGGCATGGCCAAGGTGGCCACCGAGGACTTGCCGATAGAGCTGTCCGCCACCGGTAATGTCACCGCCATTGAAAAAGTGGAAGTGAAACCGCAGGTTTCCGGCGTGGTGGCCAAGGTCCACGTCAAGGAAGGCCAGCAGGTGACACCGGGCCAACTCTTGTTCACGCTGGACACCGCCGCCGAAGCCGCGCAGCTGAAGAAAGCCCAGGCACAGCTGCTCAGCGACCAGGCCCAGTTGAAAAACGCCGAGCGCGACCTGGCGCGCAGCCGCGATTTGCTGGTCAAGAACTTCGTGTCGCAAAGCGTTGTGGACGCCAATCAATCCAAGATGGACGCGCTCAGCGCCACCGTCGCCGCCGACCGCGCCCAAGTGGACGCGGCGCGGGTGGCGCTGGACTACAAGACGCTGCGGGCGTCGATAGGCGGACGCATCGGCGTGATCGGCGTTTATCCCGGCACCCTGGTGCAACCGGGCATGGCCACGGCGATGCTGACCATTACCCGCGCCCACCCGATCACCGCCACCTTCACCCTGCCGGAACGCAATCTTGGCGCGGTGCGCAACGCCCAGGCCGCCGGCACGCTGCTGGTGCGCGCAACGCTGCCGGACAGCGGCGACAGCGTGGATGGCAAGCTGGTATTCATAGACAGCGCGGTGGACAGCGCCAACGGCACGCTGACGCTGAAAGCCGAGTTCGCCAACCAGGACGGCAAGCTGTGGCCGGGCCAGTTCGTCAACGTCGCGCTGGACGCCGGACGCTACCAGCAGGCCACCACCATCCCGGTGGCGGCGCTGCTGACCGGGCCGGAAGGCAAGTTCAGCTACACGGTGCAGGCTGACGGCGGCGTCAAGCGCGTGCCGGTGGAACTGCTGGCCATCCACAAGGAAAAAGCCATCGTCAAAGGCCTGAGCGCCGGCGACACCGTGGTATCCAACGGCGGCCTCAATCTGCGCCCCGGCGACAAAGTGCGCGCGGCCAAGGCCGGCCAGGCCAGCGGAGGCCAGTGATGCACATTTCCGAGCTCTGCATCCGCCGTCCGGTGATGACGGTGCTGCTGTGCCTGTCCCTGGTGGTGGCCGGCCTGATCGCCTATCAAAAGCTGCCCATCGCCGCGCTGCCCAGCTTCGACACCCCCACCATCAATGTGTCCGCCAGCCTGCCGGGCGCCAGCCCGGACAGCATGGCTTCCTCGGTGGCCGCGCCGCTGGAAAAGCAGTTTTCCACCATCCCCGGCATCGCGGTGATCAGCTCCTCCAGCACCCTGGGCAGCACCTCGATCACGCTGGAATTCGACAACGACCGCAATATCGACCTGGCGGCGGTGGACGTGCAGGCGGCGCTGCTGCGCGCGCAGCGTTCGCTGCCGACGGAAATGACCTCCACCCCATCCTACCGCAAGGTCAACCCGGCGGATTCGCCGGTGCTGCTGCTGGCGCTCAATTCGCCGGCGATGTCGCTGTCCGATCTCAACGACTACGCCGAGAACTGGCTGTCGCCCAATATCGCCACCCTCAAGGGCGTGGCCCAGGTCAACATCTTCGGCCAGAAGCGCTTCGCGGTGCGGATCAAGGCCGATCCGGGCAAGCTGGCCTCGCGCAATCTGACGCTGGACGATGTCGCCGCCAGCATCCGCGCCGCCAACGCCAACACCCCGGTGGGCACGCTGGAGGGCAAATCGCAGCTGATGACGGTGGAGGCCAACCGCCAGCTGCAGAACGCCGCCCAGTTCGCCAACCTGGTCATCGCCAGCCGCAACGGCCTGCCGGTGCGGCTGTCCGATGTGGCCGCGGTGGAAGACAGCGTGGAAAACCTCAAGACCGGCAGCTGGGTCAACGGCGAGCGCTCCATCGTGCTGGCGGTGATGCGCCAGAGCGACGCCAACACCGTGGCGGTGGTGGACGCCATCCGCAAGGAACTGCCGCAGTTGCAGGCGCAGTTGCCCGGCTCGGTGCGGCTGAACCTGCTCAACGACCGCTCGCAGTCCATCCGCGAAGCCATTCACGACGTCAAGCTGACCCTGCTGCTCACCATCGCGCTGGTGATCATGGTGATCTTCATGTTCCTGCAGCGCATGGCGGCCACGCTGATTCCGGCGCTGTCGCTGCCGATCTCGCTGATCGGCACCATAGGCCTGATGTACTGGCTGGGCTACAGCCTGGACAATATCTCGCTGCTGGGCATCACGCTGGCGGTGGGCCTGGTTGTGGACGACGCCATCGTGGTGCTGGAAAACATCGTCCGCTACATCGAGGAAGGGCTGTCGCCGATGGAAGCGGCGCTGCGCGGCTCGCGCGAGATCGGCTTCACCATCGTGTCCATCTCCCTGTCGCTGGTGGCCATCTTCATTCCCATCTTCTTCATGCAGGGCGTGATCGGCCTGCTGTTCCACGAATTCGCCGTGGTGGTCTCGCTGGCGGTGCTGGTGTCGGCGGCGGTGTCGCTGACGCTGATCCCGCTGCTGTCCTCGCGCTTCCTGGCCGCGAACGCCGTTGGCCACCAGGCGCAGCGCGGCCGCGTGGCCACCGTGCTGGAAGGCGGTTTCGACGCGGTGCTGAACGGCTACCGCCGCACGCTGGACCTGGCACTCAAGCATCGCCGGATGACCCTGGCCGCGGCGCTGTCCACCTTTGCGCTGACCGCGCTGATGTTCAGCGCCATTCCCAAGGGCTTCTTCCCCACCGAGGACACCGGCCAGATCATGGCCAGCACCGAGGCGGCGCAGGACGTGTCCTTCGACGCCATGCTCAAGCTGCAGCAGCGCGCCGCCCAGATCGTGCAGGCCAATCCCAACGTCGCCTTCGTCACCTCCTCGCTGTCCGGCGGCAACACCGGCCGCATGTTCATCCAGCTCAAGCCGCGCGGCGAGCGCGCCAAGCTGGACCCGACCATGGAAAGCCTGCGCGGCGACCTGCGCGCGGTGCCCGGTTTCAGCGTCTATCTGAACCCGACGCAGAACCTGCGCCTGGGCGGCCGCCAGAGCAAGAGCCGCTACCAATACACCCTGCAGGGCATACAGGCGGAAAGCCTGAACGCCTGGTCCGACAAGCTGCAGCAAGGCATGCAGGCCGACCCGATCTTCCGCGACGTCACCAGCGACTCCCAGCTCAAGGGCCTGCAAGCCAAGCTGAACATAGACCGCGACAAGGCCAATCTGCTGGGCGTGGACATCCAGAGCATACGCAGCGCCTTGTACAGCGCCTTCGGCGAGCGGCAGATCTCCACCATCTACACCGCCAGCGACAACTACCAGGTGATCCTGCAGGCGGACGATCCTTTCAAGATCAACGAATTCGACTTCTCGCGGTTGCGCGTGCGCGCCGCCGACGGCCAATTGGTGCCGCTGTCCAGCATCGCCGCGGTGGAACGCACCGTCGGCCCGATCTCGGTCAACCACCAGGGCCAGCTGCAGGCGGTGACGCTGTCCTTCAACCTGGCGCCCGGCATTCCGCTGAGCCAGGCCGATCAACACCTGCGCCAGCTCAAGGAGCGCATCGCGCTGCCGCCGTCCATCGCCACCAGCTATAGCGGCGACGCCGCCGCCTTCGAGGAAACCCAGGGCAGCCAGATCCTGCTGCTGGGCATCGCGGTGGCGGTGATCTACGTGCTGCTGGGGGTGCTGTACGAAAGCTACATCCACCCGCTGACGATTCTGTCCGGCCTGCCCTCCGCCGCCATCGGCGCGCTGGGCACGCTGATGCTGTTCGGCCAGGAGCTGACCATCATCGCCAGCATCGGCATCCTGATGCTGATCGGCATCGTCAAGAAGAACGCCATCATGATGATAGATTTCGCGCTGGAAGCGCAGCGCAAGCAGGGCATGACGCCGGAGCAGGCCATTCACGCCGCCTGCCTGCTGCGCTTCCGGCCCATCATGATGACCACGCTGGCGGCGCTGATGGGCGCGCTGCCGATCGCGCTGGGCCTGGGCGCCGGCGCCGAGCTGCGCCAGCCGCTGGGCCTGGCGGTGGTGGGCGGCCTGATCTTCTCCCAGGTGATCACCCTCTACATCACCCCGGTGCTCTATCTGTACTTCGACGCGCTGGCGCAACGCCACGCGGCCTGGCGGGAAAGACGGCGCGCGCTGCGCGCCTAACGCGACAAGGCCCGCGCCGGACTCCGGCGCGGGCCTTTCAGTTTTCAAACAGCAACTCAGCCCTGGCGCAAGCGCTTCAGCGCCTCCTCGGCGTCGCGCGGCGCGCGCCGATCCGGGCAGGCCAGCTCGCGCAGCGTGCGGCGCAGCTTGTCGTCGCGCTCTATCTTGCGCCACACCGCCTTGGTGGAGCGGATCCAGTTTTTATCGACGCTGTTGCCGAAGGCGTAAGCGCGGTAGCTGCCCTCATTGCACAACAGGCCCTCGAAACTCAGATTCTCGCCGCCGGCCGGGCTCTTCACCCGCACGATCATGCGCACCACGCCGTCCTCGCCCGCGCTCAGGGTCTTGGCGTCGACGAAATACTGATTGACCTGCAGATTGTCGGTGCTGACCGCGATCCAATCCGGCTGCGCCGGATACGGCGGCAACTGGTAATCGCCCTCCTGCCACGGCACTTCCGGCGCGAAATCGATGTTCTTCTTGATCTTGTTGTCGGCCAGCGCCGGCTGCGCGGCGCAGAGGGCCAGCGCGATGATGGCGGCAAAAGTCTTCAAATCTCTAACTCCTCGTTCAACGCGTCGGGGCCGCGCTAGGCTGGCCCGGACGCAAGGTGAAACGGCGGCGGCCGGTTTCCCTGCCGGCCAAGCCCCAACTCAATTCCGAAAACTGCATATCGCCGCGCGCCGACACCGTCAGCAGCATGGACGCGCGCGTGCCGTAGTCGCGGCCCTTGATGAAGATGGGCGACAGCACCCGCTCCAGCGCGGAGCCGATGCGAGTATTGGGCAACTGCCCCAGCGGCGCCGGCGTGGCGTCGGACAAGGCGGTGAATGCCTGCTCGTCGCTGGGCACGCGCTGAAACTCGCGCAGATACTCCGCCAACCGCTCGCTCTTGAACCACGGCGTGTCCAGCGTGGCGTTGGACAGCGTATGAATGCCCGGCGTCACCCGCGCGATCTGGCCGCCGCGGCTGTGGAAATGGAACAGGTCCGAGGCATAGCCGAACAAGAGGTTGAACGGCGCGTAGCGGCCTTGCTCGGCGCGCAGCCAGTCGGCGAAGGCGAATGGGTCCTCGTCGCCGCTGACGAAACGCTCCACCAGCTCGCCGCGCGAACGCTCCGCCTTGACCGGATGGCCGTCGCGGATATTGGTCACCGCGGCGATGCGGCCGCGGCCGTCCACCATCAGCCAGCTGCCGCCGGACTCGGCGTCGCGCCCGCCCAGGGTATTGGGGTATTGCGGCCACCAATCCAGCGGCTCGGCCGGGCGCGCATAGTATTCATCGCGGTTGGCCAGCAACACCAGCTGGCCCAATCCGGGGGTCTTGTAGGCAAAAGCGATCACGCACATGATAAAGGCCGATTTGAGAATGGCTTGGCGACTCGCGTAAACTTAAGGTCTAGGGAGCAGCCGCGGACAGTTCCGACCAGGCCTGTATTCCGCTCAAGGTCCGCCGCGCGTCGGCGATGCGGCCTTGAACGAGAGCCAAGCGGCCGGGCTTCCCTCCATTGTAACTGATAAGGCTGAGGAAGCCGGACCATGAATTTCGACAAGACCATAGACCTCTCCGGCCTCAACTGCCCGTTGCCCATCCTGCGCGCCAAGAAGGCGCTGGCGGAAATGGACAGCGGCGCGGTGCTGGAGGTGATCGCCACCGATCCCGGCGCGCCCAAGGATTTCGAAGCCTTCTGCCGCCAGACCGGCAACGCGTTGTTGACCTCGGACACCACCGCGGAAGGCAAATTCCGCATGGTGCTGAAACGGAAATAATTTCGATGGCTCAGAGCCTGTTTACCCGCTCGCGAGCAAAGGCGAAACCAGGCGAAAGCGGCTGAAGAAGCGGAATGTGCATAGCGTACATCAGCATTCTGATAGACGTACTCGCCGTGTCGCCTCTCACGACGCGCAGCAGCTTGTAAACAGGTTCTTTTTGACCGCCGCCTTTTTCATCGCTACCCGCAGGCAAGACCATGACGCAAACCCTGACCCTGATCCGCCCCGACGACTGGCACCTGCACCTGCGCGACGGCGCGGCGCTGGCCGCCGTATTGCCCGACACCTGTCGCCAGATGGGCCGCGCCATCATCATGCCCAACCTCAAGCCGCCGGTGACCACCGTGGACGCCGCCGCCGCCTACCGCGAGCGCATCCTGGCCGCGCGCCCGGCCGGCAGCCGCTTCGAGCCGCTGATGACGCTGTACCTGACCGACAACACCTCGCCGGCGGAAATCCGCAAGGCCAAGGCCAGCGGCTTCGTCCACGCGGTCAAGCTCTACCCGGCCGGCGCCACCACCAACTCCGACTTCGGCGTGTCCGACGTCAACAAGGCGCTGCCGGCGCTGGAAGCCATGGCCGAGGCCGGGCTGCCGCTGCTAGTGCACGGCGAAGTCACCGATCCGGCCATCGACGTGTTCGACCGCGAGGCGGTGTTCATCGAACAAGTGTTCCAGCCCTTGCTGGCCAAGCTGCCGACGCTGCGCGTGGTGTTCGAACACATCACCACCCGCGACGCCGCCGAATACGTGGCCGCCGCGCCGGACAACGTCGCCGCCACCATCACCGCCCACCACCTGCTGATGAACCGCAACGCGCTGTTCACCGGCGGCATCCGCCCGCACCACTACTGCCTGCCGGTGCTCAAGCGCGAGCTGCACCGCCAGGCGCTGCTCAAGGCCGCCACCAGCGGTTCCGCCAAGTTCTTCCTCGGCACCGACAGCGCGCCGCACGCGCGCCACGCCAAGGAGAGCAGCTGCGGCTGCGCCGGCATGTACACCGCCAACGCCGCCATCGAGCTGTACGCCGAGGCCTTCGAGGCCGCCGGCGCGCTGGACCAGCTGGAAGCCTTCGCCAGCCTCAACGGCCCGGCCTTCTACCGCCTGCCGGTCAACCAAGAGCGGGTGACCCTGGCCAAGCAGGCGTGGACGGTGCCGGACGCGCTGCCCTACGACGGCGACGCGCTGGTGCCGCTGCGCGCCGGCGAGAGCGTGGCCTGGAAACTGCTGGACGCATAAAGCAATGGCGAACAACACCCGGTCCCAGCGCCGGTCTGTTGTTCGCCGCGCCGCCTCAATCGTCGCGGGTCAGCACTTCCAGCAGCTCGATCTCGAACAGGAGATTGGAATTGGGCTTGATCAGCGCGCCGATCTGGCGCTCGCCGTAAGCCAGGCGCGCCGGCACGTACAGCCGGCGCTTGCCGCCCACTTTCATGCCCATCAGGCCCTGGTCCCAGCCCTTGATCACGCGGCCGGTGCCGATCACGCACTGGAACGGCCGGCCCTTGGCGTGGGATGAATCGAACTCGGTGCCATCCTCCAGCCAGCCGGTGTACTGGGTGGTGATCAGCGCGCCGCGCACCGCCTCCTTGCCCTCGCCCGTCACCAGATCGGTGATTTGCAGTTCATCGCTCATATTGGCGTCCTCGCATCAGTCATGCGGCGGATGATAGCCAAGTCCCCGCCCAGCGGCGAGTCCAGCGCCATCCACCAGCATTGCCGCCGCCCCCGGCTCAGCCCGCTACATTTTGCTATCCCTCTCTATTTGATTTATCCAAATCAGGATATTTGCAACTGGGATACCATCACAAAAATGCAATATCAATACTACAACAACGAACTTTCTCATTTGACATACATCACGCCAAATCAGTAGGATGCAAACACTTAAGAACGGCTGAGTCATACCAAATAGCCGTCGGAGAAATAGCAAGCACCGTCAGGCCAACACCCACCGCGTTTGCTGGAGTGTGGCCCGCGAGTCAGGAGAACCCCCTATGTTGCTGGATTTGCCATGGCAGGACCTGGCCGCCATTTTCTCGGCCATCGCCATCGCCTACGTGATTTTCGGCGTGGCCGGCTTCGGCACCGCCCTGGTCGCCAGCCCGGTGCTGGCCATCTTCATTCCGGTGGCCAAGATCGTGCCGCTGCTGGCGCTGATGGATATGTTCGCCGCGCTCAGCAACATCCTGCGCGACGGCCGCAAGGCCGACGTGGGCGAATTGAAGCGGCTGCTGCCGCTGATGGTGGCCGGCAGCCTGATCGGCGCCGCCATCCTGCTGAAAACCCGGCCGGACGTGCTGCTGCTGGCGCTGGGCGTGTTCGTGGTGGCGTATTCGCTGTACTCGCTCAGCGGCCTCAGCCCCAAGCGGCAGTTCCAGCCGCGCGCGGCGGTGCCCTTCGGCCTGATCGGCGGCGTGTTCAGCGCCTTGTTCGGCAGCGGCGGCTTCATCTACGCCATCTATCTGTCCGGCCGCATCGAACAGAAAGAACATCTGCGCATCACCCAGACCACGCTGATAGGCCTGAGCACCCTGACCCGGGTGATCCTGTTCGCGCTGGCCGGCGTCTATATGGACACCTCCATCCTGCTGCTGGCGCTGCTGCTGGCGCCGGCGATGCTGTGCGGGGTGTTCGCCGGCCGTCACATCACCCTGCGCCTGACGCGCGAGCAATTCATTCGGGTGATCAATACCGTGGTGCTGTTTTCCGGCATCGTCTTGCTCAGCCGCTACTTCAGCCACTGATTCATCCGTTTCAGAGCGGCTGACAGAACGCCTGATGCGGCATGGCGCCGGCGCGCCTTGCCTCGGCCGTAACACTGACTTTTGTTAGCCACTCTCTAGGATATTCCCGCGGCGCCCGCCCCATGCCGGCCGCGCCACTGGGCCCCGCTGCGCCTTGGATTCAATCATTCCGCAACGGACTGGCCGTGCCGGCCGTTGCAGATGCTTTTGTTTGCTGCTCTTGAATCAAACCACGAGGAGTGCCAAGTGAACCCTGCTGCAAAAAATGAAATGATGACGCCGGAAGAGTATCTGGCCAGTCTCAACGATGGCCGCGAGGTGTATATCTACGGCCAGAAAGTGGACAGCGTCACCCGACATCCGGCCTTCCGCAACAGCGCCCATTCGATGTCGCGGCTGTACGCGGCGCTGCACCACCCGGACAGCCGGGACGTGATGACCGACATCGATCCGGAAGGCTATCGCACCCACCGCTATTTCATGCCCAGCCGTTCCTGTGAGGACTTGCTCAAGGCCCGCGACGCCATCGCCCACTGGTCGCGGCTAAGCTACGGCTTCATGGGCCGCACCCCGGATTACAAGGCCGGCTTCACCGCCACGCTGAAATCCGATCCCCACCTGTACGCGCCCTTTCACGACAATGCGCTGAGCTGGTACCGCCAGAGCGCGCGCAAGGTGCTGTTCCTCAACCATGTGCTGGTGAACCCGCCGGTGGGCCGCGCCCGCGCCGTCGCCGACATGCGCGACATCTATCTGCACGTGGAAAAGGAAACCGACGCCGGCATCATCGTGCGCGGCGCCAAGATGGTGGCCACCAGCGCGGCCATCTCCAACGCTACCTTCGTCGCCCAGAACAGCGCGGTGCAATACCAGACCGGCCGCGAGGAAGACTTCGCGCTGTGCTTCATCCTGCCGATGAACGCGCCCAATCTCAAGATCATCTGCCGCCGCTCCTACGAAGCCGCGGCGCTCAGCCCCTTCGACAATCCGCTGTCCAGCCGCTTCGACGAAAACGACTCGGTGCTGATTTTCGACGGCGTGTTCGTGCCCTGGGAAAACGTGCTGATCTACCGCGACATCGAGCGCGCGCGCAGCTTCTATTCCGCCTCCGGCTTCCTCAACCGCTATCCGCTGCAATCCGGCACCCGGCTGGCGGTGAAGATGGACTTCATCTGCGGCCTGCTGGCCAAGGTGCTGGAATCCAACGGCAGCGACGGCTTCCGCGGCGTGCGCACCCGGCTGGCCGACATCGTGGCGCTGCGCAATCTGATGTGGTCGCTGACCGAATCGCTGTGCCACAACCCGGAACCGCGCCAGGACGGCTCGGTGGTGCCGCGGCTGGAAGCCGCCGCCACGGTGCGCTATTTCGGCACCCAGATGATGTCCCAGCTCAAACCGGTGTTCAACACCATACTCGGCGGCTCGCCCATCATGCAGGTGTCCAGCTGGCTGGACCTGCGCAACCCGGACATCAATGAACTGATCGGCTGTTATTTCCAGGGCACCGACCAGGAAGCGGTGGACCGGCTCAAGCTGATCAAGCTGCTGTGGGACGCGCTGGGCAGCGAATTCGGCGGCCGCCACGAGCTGTACGAGCACAACTACGCCGGCAACAACGAGCAAGTGCGGCTGGACATGCTGCGCCACTGCGAGAGCAGCGGCGTGCTGGAACAGTGCCGCTCGCTGGTGGACGAGTGCATGTCCGATTACACCCTGGACGGCTGGGCGCGTCCGGGCTGGCAGTTCGACGGCGCTTGCCGCGACCGCGCTTGAACCGGACCGGAAAGGAGGCAAGCATGCTGTATGCAGGCAAGTGGGACCGCGCCGGGCTGGATTACCAGGCGCTGAAAAAGCAATGGCACGTGGTGGCGCGCGGCGAGGAAGTCAGCGCCGAACAACCCAAGGCGGTGCGGCTGCTGGGCGAAGAACTGGTGCTGTGGCGCGACGGCAGCGGCCAAATCCACGCGTGGAAGGACTATTGCGGCCATCGCGGCGCCAAGCTGTCGCTGGGCTGCGTCAAAAAGGGCGAGATCGAATGCCCGTACCACGGCTGGCGCTTCGACGCCGGCGGCCAGTGCACCCGAGTGCCGGCCCACCCGGACCAAGCCACGCCGTCGTCGGCGCGGCTGATCTTCCGCCACCACGCGGCCGAGCGCTATGGCCTGATCTGGGTCAGCCTGGACGCGCCGCAGCGGCCGCTGCCGGTGTTTCCGGAATGGGAGGACGGCAGCTTCCGCAAAGTGTTCGCCGGCCCCTACCGCTATATGGGCAATGCCTTGCGCTCGGTGGAAAACTTCCTCGACGCCTCGCACTTCCCCTTCGTCCACGCCAATCTCAACGGCGACCCGGACGCGCCGGAACCGCTGCCGGACTACCAGGTGTTCAAGGATGAACACGGGCTGCGCACCTCGGAAATCTCGGTGTTCCAGCCCTATGGCGACCACCGCGGCATCCCGGTCACCGCACGCTACACCTATTCTGTGTTCAACCCCACCACCGCCTACTTCGTCAAGAAGACCGGCGACACCGAACGCTTCTGCACCTTCCTCAACGCCACCCCGGTGGACGAGGCCGAATGCGTGATCTGGCTGATCGTCGCCATCAACTTCGGCGCCGACTTGAGCGAGGAAAAAATCCTCTATCGCCAGGACATGGTATTCGAGCAAGACCGGCTGATCGTGGAATCGCAGCGCCCGGCGCGGCTGCCGCTGGACCTCCAGCAGGAAATGCATGTGCGCAGCGACCGGCTGGGCATCGAATACCGGCGCTGGATCAAGGAGCTGGGCCTGGCCGCCGCCGGCCAAGACCATGTGGAGCCGCGCGCCGCGGCGTTGATGAGCTGAGCAGGGGAAGCAAACGATGAATGCATCGATAGAACAGCGCCGCCTGCAACTGGCCGAGCGCGAATCCAATGCCCGCACCTACGCGCGCGGCATAGACCGCGTGATCAGCCGCGGCGAACTGGCCCGCGTCTACGACAGCGACGGCCGCGAATACCTGGACTGCCTGGCCTGCGCCGGCGCGCTGCCGCTGGGGCACAACCACCCCTTCGTCCAACAGCGGGTGGCCGATTTCCTGCAATCCGGCCAGCTGCAGCAGGCGCTGGACATCGCCACCCCGGCCAAGCTCGCCTTCGTGGAACAGCTGTACCAGGCGCTGCCGGCCGGCTTCGCCGAACACGCCAAGGTGCAGTTCTGCGGCCCGTCCGGCTCCGACGCGGTGGAAGCCGCGCTCAAGCTGTTCAAGACCGCCACCGGGCGCCGCTCGGTGCTGGCCTTCCAGGGCGCCTATCACGGCATGACCATGGGCGCGCTGGGCATGATGGGCAATCTGGGGCCCAAGCAGCACATCAGCGGCTATCCGGCGGAAATCCAGTTCCTGCCGTTTCCCTACGCCTACCGCAGCCCCTTCGGCGCCGACGCCGCCGACAGCGAGCGCCTGTCGCTGGCCTATCTGGAAAACCTGCTGTCCGATCCGGAAAGCGGCGTCAACAAGCCGGCCATGCTGCTGGTGGAGCCGATCCAGGGCGAAGGCGGCTGCATCCCGGCCAGCGCGGAATGGCTGCGCGGCCTGCGCGAAATCACCGCCCGCCACGACGTGCCGCTGGTGATGGACGAAGTGCAGACCGGCTTTGGCCGCAGCGGCGACATGTTCGCCCATGAATGGGCCGGCATCGTGCCGGACGCGGTGATCCTGTCCAAGGCGGTGGGCGGCGGCTACCCGCTGGCCTTGGTGGCCTACCACCAGAAATACGACCGCTGGGCGCCCGGCGCCCACGCCGGCACCTTCCGCGGCAATCAGATCGCCCTGGTCAGCGGCACGGCCACGCTGGAATACCTGCGCCGGCCCGGCGTGCTGGAACAAGTGCGGGAAGTGGGCCAGCTGCTGCGCCAGCGCCTGCTGGCGCTGCAAGCGCGCTTCTCCTGCATCGGCGAGGTGCGCGGCCGCGGCCTGATGCTGGGCGTGGAACTGATAGACCCCAACGGCGCACCGGACGCGCTGGGACACCCGCCGGCCAACGGCGTGCTGGCCAAGGCGCTGAAGCGCGCCTGTCTGGAACACGGCCTGATCCTGGAGAGCGGCGGCCGCCATGGCGCGGTGATGCGGCTGCTGCCGCCGCTGATCATCAGCGCCGACGACGCGGAAGACATCGTCCGCCGTTTTGAAACCGCGCTGGCCAGCCTGTGGCCCGCCGCCCCGGCCGCCGCCTCCGCGCATGCGGCCATGGCACTCTGAACCTGGAGCGACAGCATGACCCACACCGTACACGACATCATCGGCATCGGCTTCGGCCCCGCCAATATCGCGCTGGCCATCGCGCTGGAAGAACTGGCGCCACAGCTGTCCGTGCGCTTCCTGGAGCGGCGTCCCTCCGCCGCCTGGCAGCCCGGCATGCTGCTGGAAGGCTCGGACATCCAGAACCACCCGCTGCGCGACCTGGTCACCCCGCGCAACCCGCGCAGCCGCTACAGCTTCACCAACTTCCTGCACGAGCACAACCGGCTCTACGAGCACCTGAACCTGCCGCTGCACTACCCGCTGCGGCTGGAATACGCGCAATACGTCAGCTGGGTCGCCGGCTGCTTCCAGCACCAGGTGGAATACCAGCGCGAAGTCATCGACATCCTGCCGGTCAACGACAGCGACGGCGCGCTCAACCATTACCGCGTGCTCTGCGCCGACGGCCGCGAATACCTGGCGCTGAGCGTGGTGCTGGCGCCGGGCCGCACCCCCAATATCCCGGAACCGTTCCAGCGCGCGCCGGACCCGCGCGTGGTCCATCTCAACCACTACCTGCCGGCGCTGGAACGGCTCAAGGCCAAGGGCGGCGGCCGGGTGGCGGTGATAGGCGGCAGCCAGAGCGCGGTGGAAATCCTGCTGCACGCCAGCGCCGAGCCGGCGCTGACGCGGGTGGTGGGCGTCACCCGCAACTTCGGCTACCGCCAGAAAGACACCAGCCCCTTCTCCGACGAGGTCTACTTCCCCGCCTTCGTCGACACCTTCTTCGCCGCCAGCCCGGAACACAAGGCCAGGCTGCGCCAGGAACTGGTGTTCACCAATTACTCGGCCGCCGACATCGACGTGCTCAACCAGCTCTACGTCAAGCAATACGCCAACCGCCTGCAAGACAAGGACAGCCTGGCCCTGCTCACCTGCATGGAGACCGAGGCCTGCGAACCGGGCGCCGACGGCGTGACGCTGCGCTTGCGCCACTTCCTGGGCGGAGCAGTCGTCAGCGAAACCGTGGACCTGGTGGTGCTGGCCACCGGCTTCCTCGACCTGGGCCGCGGCCCCAAGCGCGAACCCTGGCCGCGGGTGCTGGAAACGCTGTCGCCGCAGCTGTGCGCCGAGCGCGACACCGTCGAAATCGCGCAGGACTACCGCGTGCGGCTGCAAGGCGCGGCCGACCACGGCGCGCCGCTGTACCTGAACGGGCTGTGCGAATCCTCCCACGGCATGGGCGACGCCGGCTCCTTCAGCCTGCTGGCGCTGCGCTCGCAAGCCATCGTGCAATCGTTGGCGGCGCGGCTGGAGCAAGGACCACGGCATGACGCCGCCCGCGCTTGAGGCGCTGCTGGGCGCCGTCAGCGGCTGGCAGGCGCGCGCGCCGCGGCTGCTGGCGGACAAGGCCGACGCGCTGCCGGCCAGCTGCGAACTGGCGGTGATAGGCGCCGGCCTCACCGGGCTGTCGGCGGCGCTGGCCGCCGCCGAGGCCGGCTGCAGCGTGGTGCTGCTGGAAGCCGACACCGTGGGCTGCGGCGCCAGCGGCCGCAATTCCGGCTTCGTGGTGCCGGTGCCGGCGCGCTGCGGACCGCAAGCCTTGAGCGCCTGGCTGGGACCGCAAAGCGAAGACTACCTGGCCGGCCTGAGCGAGGCCGCGGCCGAACTGCTGGCGCTGCCCGAAGCCAGCCCGGTGCGCCAAGGCTGGATGCAATTGTTCGCCGCCCCCGCCAACCCCCAAGCCAGCGCGCTGGCCTGGCGCCGGCTGGGCGTGCGCGCCCGCGCGCTGGACGCGGAACAAGCCCTGGCGCTGAGCGCCGCCGCCGGCTACCACGGCGGTCTGTTGTTCGAGGACGGCGGCCAGATCGACCCGCTGGCGCTGGCGCGCGGCCTGGCCGAACGCTGCCGCCGGCGCGGCGTGGTGCTGCTGGAACGCTGCCCGGCCAAGCTGCTGGAACTGAAAAGCCGCGACGGCATGCATGTGATCCGCACCCCGCGCGGCAGCCTGCGCGCCGGTCGCGTGCTGCTGGCCGGCAACGCCTACAGCCGCGACGGCATCGCCGCCGTCGCCCGCCGCAGCGTGCCGCTGACGCTGGCGCTCGGACAATTCGAACTGAGCGCGGAACAACAGGCGCGAGTGCTGCCCGCCGACATCCCCTTCTCCGACAACCGCCGCGATATGTGGTTTTTCCGCAAAACCCCGGAAGGCCGGCTCCTGACCGGCCTGTTCGCGCTGCGTTCCGACGCCGGCCCGGAGCATTACAGCGCCGCGCTGCGCCAGCGCATCCAGGCCGTGTTCGGCCTGGAGCCCGCCGGCGAACCGCTGCTGTGGGCCGGCCATGTCGGCCTCACCCTGTCCGGCCGGCCCAGCCTGCAATGCGTCGACGACGGCGTACTGGCCTGGACCGGCTGCAACGGCCGCGGCCTGGCGCTGTCCTTCATGCTGGGCCGGGCGCTGGCGCGGCAACTGATAGGCGCCGGCCCGGCCCCCTTGCCATTCAATTCGCGACCGCTGCGCGGCCGCGCGCTGCTAAAGTGGATGACCGAAGCGGCCATCGCCCATGACCGGCGGCGGCGCGCGCGGCGGCTGCCGGCAGAACCGCATTTGCGAAAGGAAGCTACCCAGTGAGTTCATGCGCCTTCCATTACTCGGAATACCGCTGCACCCGCCCCGAGCTGATCGACCAGATGATCGCCCGCTACCCGCTGGCGCTGATCAGCAGCGAGCACCAAGGCCAGCGGCACAACAACCACATTCCGCTGTTCCGCACCGCCGACCGCACCTTGTTCGGCCATGTCGACCGCCGCAATCCGCAATTCCAGGGCCGCGGCCGCTTTCCCGCGCATCTGGTGTTCATGGGCCCGCAAAGCTATATCCCGCCGGAAGCCTACCGCAGCCGGCTGCTGCCCACCTGGAACTACGTCGCGGTGCACATGGACGTCGAAATCGAAGTCCTCGACGATCTGGAATCGGCCCGCGCCGCGCTGCGCGACACCTGTGAGCGGCTGCAGCCGCCGCAGGCATCGTTCCAGTACGACGCCGCCGATCCCAGAGTGATCGCCAACGCGCCGCACATCCTCGGCCTGTGCATCCACGTGCTGCGCGAGGAAGGTCGCTTCAAGCTATCGCAGGATAAAAAGCCGGAAGACCAGCAAGCGGCGCTGGACCATCTGCTGCGCCGCGACGAGGCCGGCGAGCGCGCGCTGCTGGACGCGCTGCTGCGTTTTGCCGAAACCGCGGAGCCGGCGCATGCTTGAGTCCTCCGCCCTGGCGCGGCGTTTCGCCGAGCGAGGCGTCCTGCTGGACCCCGGCCAGCGCCGCGCCGCCGACGCGCTGGACGCGCTGTGCCTGCAGCCCCGGCCCGCCGCCGGCTGGCTGCGGCGACAGCAAGGCCCCGCCGGCGCCTATCTGTGGGGCGAACCCGGCCGCGGCAAGACCATGCTGATGGATGGGCTGTTCGCCTTGTCCACCCAGCCGGCGCAGCGCATCCACTACCATCAGTTCCTGCGCGATCTGCACCGCGGCCTGGCCCAGGCCGGCGGCGAGCACGCCAACTACCTGCCGGCGCTGGCCAAGCGCGTGGCCGGGCAAAGCCGTTTGTTCTGCCTGGACGAATTCCATCTGCACGACATTGCCGACGCCATCCTGATGGAGCGCTTCCTGACCGTGCTGCTGGAAGAGCGCGTGCAAGTGATCCTGACCTCCAACTACGCGCCGGAACAACTGCTCCCGGACCCGCAGCTGCATCGCTACGCGCTGCGGGTGATCGCGCTGATCCAGCAACACCTGGCCGTGCTGCACCTGGACGGCGCGCAGGACTACCGCTACCGCGAGGCCGCCAGCGCCGAACACTATCTGCACCCCTGCGACGCCGACGCCGAACAAGGCCTGCGCCGGCTGCTGCGGGAAGACGGCCTGCAACTGACCGACGGCGGCGGCGTCAGCCTGTCCGGCCGGCCGCTGCCGACGCGGGCGCAAGGACCGGGCTGCGTCTGGTTCGACTTCGACGCCATCTGCCTGGGGCCGCGCTCCCACCTGGACTACCTGGAAATCTCGGAACGCTGGCACACCGTGATTGTCTCCGACATCGCCCAGGCCCAGCTGAACAAGGCGGACGGCCTGCGCCGCTTCATCTGGCTGGTGGACGTGCTCTACGACCGCCGCCAGCGCCTGCTGCTGATCTCCGAACGCCCGATCGAAACCATGCTGCGCGAAGTGGCGCTGTCGGTGGACACCCACCGCACGCTGAGCCGGCTCGCTGAAATGCAATCCGCCTCCTTCGCCGCCGCCACCGCCATAGAAATGAGCCCCTTATGCCAATAGTCAGAATCGAGGACGCCGCCGCGCGCGCGCCCGAACAGCGCCAAGCCATCATCCACTGCGTCTACGACGCGCTGCGCGCCGTGTTCGGCGTCAGCGACGAGGAATTGCAGGCGCGCTACCAGCGCTATGCGCCGGAAGACCTGCTGCCGCCGGGCGGCGATCCGGACTACCTGCACATCGAAATCACCGTCTTCGCCGGCCGCAAGCCGGACACCAAGAAAAAACTCTACGCCCGGCTGACCGCCGACCTGGCCGCGCTGCTGGACATCGCGCCCGCCTCGGTGCTGATCCTGCTGCGCGAAGAGCCGGCCGACAACTGGGGCATGCGCGGCGGCGTGGCCGCCAGCGAAATCGACTTCGGCTACGCCATCGCCGTCTGATGAGCGCCGGCAACCTCGCACTGCGCCAGGCCCTGGGCAGCTTCGCCACCGGCGTCGCCATCGCCTCGGTGCTGGACCCCGACCACGGCCCGCTGGGCCTGACCATCAACGCCTTCAGTTCGGTATCGCTGGAACCGCCGCTGATCCTGTGGTGCTTGCGCAAGCAATCCCGCGCCGCCGCCAGCTTTCTTTCCGCCGAGCGCTTCGCCATCCAGGTGCTGAGCCGGCAGCAGCAAGACTTGAGCCGCCTGTTCGCCAGCCCCGGCCTCGAAGAACGCAAGCGCGCCCAGTTCACCCGCCAGCGCCACGGCGCGCCGCTGCTCAGCGGCGTCGCCGCCTGGCTGGCCTGCCGCCGCAAATGCCAGCACGAGGAAGGCGATCACCTGATCTTCATTGGCGAAGTGCTGGAAGCCCAGCACGAGCCGGAACGCCAGCCGCTGGTCTACTGGCGCGGCGACTACCACCAGACCCATCCCCTAGCCATTCTGGAACCGCAACCATGACGCAAAACAGCAAACACACCCTGCGCCGCCTGACAGCCAGCCGCTCCGGCCTGCTGGTGCCCGGCGCCTACAATGCGCTGAGCGCGCGCATCGTCGAGGACCTCGGCTTCGGCGCGCTCTACCTGACCGGCGCCGGCCTGACCAATATGCAGCTGGGCCTGCCGGACCTGGGCTTTGTCGGCCTGAAGGAAGTGGCGGACCAGGTTTCCGCCATCCGCGACGCGGTGTCGATTCCCATCATCGTCGACGCCGACACCGGCTTCGGCAACGCGCTCAATGTGCGCCGCACCGTGCGCGTGCTGGAACGCGCCGGCGCCGACGCCATCCAGCTGGAAGACCAAGTGCTGCCGAAGAAATGCGGCCACTTCTCCGGCCAGAACCTGATCAGCGCCGCCGAAATGTGCGGCAAGATCCAGGCGGCGGCGGAAGCGCGCCAGGACGAGAACCTGCTGATCATCGCCCGCACCGACGCCTGCGCGGTGGACGGCATCGACGCCGCCATCGAGCGCGCCGGCCGCTACGCCGAGGCCGGCGCCGACGTGCTGTTCATCGAAGCGGTGCGCGAACTGGACGACATCCGCCGCCTGCCGGCGCTGTTCGAGCGCCCCTTGCTGATAAATATCGTCATTGGCGGCAAGACCCCGGCGCTGAGCGCCGCGGAACTGAAGGAACTGGGCTATGGCCTGGTGCTGTACGCCAACGCCGCGCTGCAAGGCGCGGTGCTGGGCATGCAGCGGGCGCTGGGCGCGTTGGCGCGCGACGGCATCCTGCAGGAAGACCCGCAGTTGGTGGTCCCCTTCGCCGAACGCCAACGCCTGGTCAACAAGCCGCTCTACGACGAACTGGACGCGCGCTACGGCGCCGCCGGGCAGGACTGAGGGCTAGCCGCCCGCAAAGCGGCCGACCAGCGCCAACGCGCCACGGGCCAGCCGCTCAAACTGGCCCGCCTGGTGGCGCGCCCCGGTCTGCTGCCCGCCTATCAGGCACAGATGCGCCGCCTGGCCGATCAACTCGGCCTCGGCGGCGGAGCGCCCCAGGCGGCCTGCGGTTTCGATCGCGAACGCCAGCCGGCGGGCATCGACCCGCTGCTGGAAGGCCGCCGCCAATGGATCGCACAAGGCCCAGGCGCGGATGGCCACCTCCCGCCCCGGCTGCTTTTCCGCCGCAATCCGCAAATAACGCAGCAAGGTAGCGCCGGCGCTGCGCCCCTGCGCCGCATGGGCGAGCATGCGCTCGGTGTAATCCTCCTCCCAGGCGGTCAGCAGCGTGCGGACAAAGTCTTCCCGGTTGCGGAAATGGTGGTAGAAGGAACCGCGCGTCACATTCAGCCGGCGCGCCAGGTTTTCGGCCGACAGGCCGGCATGCCCCTCCTGATCCAGCGCGGCAAAGCCGGCGAGAATCCAATCCTTGCGCGACAGTGTTTTCATGCGCCGCCCTCCATACAGGCTGTGTATGGCCGCCGTTGGATTGCTAGGCTGCGAACTCCCGCGGAAACCGCATTCAACCTGCTCCAGGAGTTCGCCTTGAAAGACATCGCGCTTATCGCCTTCGACCACTTCACCGACATCGATCTATTCCTCATGTGGGACCTGCTGGGCCGCAACGGCAAAGACTGGCGCGTGCGCATCCTGGGCGCGCAGCCGGTCCTGCATTCGGCGCACGGCCTGACGGTGCCGACGCACGGCCCGCTCGCGGACGCCAATTACGCCGATGCGGTGCTGTTCTCCAGCGGCAAGCAAGGCGTGCCCGCCGCGCTCGCCGACCCGGACTTTCTGCCCGCGTTCGCGCTGGACCCCCGCCGTCAACGCATCGGCTCCATCTGCGGCGGCGCCTTCATCCTGGAACGGCTGGGCCTGCTGCCGCAGGGCCGCGCCACCACCCATCCGGATGCGAAAGCCGCTTTGCAGGCACAGGGCCTGCAAGTCCTGGACCAACCCTTGGTCTGCCACGGCAATATCGCCACCGCCGGCGGCTGTCTCGCCTCGCTCTACCTGGTGGGCTGGCTGGTGGAATCGCTGTTTGACGCCGACAAGCGCCGCGAAACCCTGCTGCCGGTGCTACCCGCCGGCCAACAGCCGATTTACGAAGCCTTGATCGACGACAGCCTCCGCCTCAGCGCATCTTGAGGCCGCCGCCAGTATAACCGCGCCGGCCATGCCATCAGAATTTTTCGTTCGCATTCAAACACCGGCGCGGCGGCAAACAGCCCGCAAAATACTCGTCCGATTTTCGGTTGTGACGGTCTTGGGCGCCCCCTAAGCTGTACGCATTCCAACCGGAGCACACCCATGGACTTCGCCGCCCTGCACCACCAAGCCGAACCGCTGTTGATCGCCAATGTCTGGGACGCCGTCAGCGCCCGCCTCGCCGAACAGGCCGGCTATGCCGCCATCGGCACCTCCAGCGCGGCGATGGCCGCCATGCTGGGCTACGAGGATGGCGAAGCACTCGGCTTTGCCGAATTGCGCCAGCTTGTCGCCCGCCTGCGCACCGCCAGCCGCCTGCCCCTGAGCGTGGACATGGAAGCCGGCTACGGCGACAGCCCCGAGCGCATCGCCGCCAATCTGAGCGAACTGGCCGCGCTCGGCGTCGTCGGCGTCAACCTGGAAGACAGCGTGGTGCGCCAAGGCCGGCGCAGCCTGCAGGATGCGGCGGCATTCGCCGCCATGTTGACGGCGGTGCGGACAGCGCTGCGTCAAGCCGGCCACACGCTATTCCTCAATGTCCGCACCGATCCCTTCCTGTTGGGCCTATCCGACGCGCAAGCGCAGACCATCGCCCGCGGCCGCCTGTACGCCGCCCACGGCGCCGACGGCCTGTTCGTGCCATGCGTGGTGCAAGAAACGGACATTCGCGCCATCGTCGCAGCGGTGCCGCTGCCCTTGAATGTGATGTGCATGCCGGCCTTGCCGGACTTCGCCGCGCTGGCGCGGCTGGGCGTCAAGCGCCTCTCCATGGGCAATGCCGTCCACGAACAATTGCAGCGCAGCTTGCTGAACATGCTGCACAATATCCGCGCCCAACAATCCTTCCAGGCCGTCTTCACCCATGCTGATCACTGACACCGAACAGGCCGACGGCTATTACCGGGCGCTGCTGGAACGCGCCGAGGCATACAACGGCATTTTCTTCGTCGCCGTCCGCACCACCGGCGTGTTCTGCATCGCCAGTTGCCGCGCGCGCAAGCCGAAACGGGAAAACGTCGAGTTTCACTCCAGTTTCAAATCCGCGCTGGACGCGGGCTTCCGCCCCTGCAAGATCTGCCGCCCCACCGAGAACGCCCACGCCGCGCCGCCGGCGGTGGCCCAGGTCATGACCTGGCTGCGGGCCAGCCCCAAGGACCGGATCAGCGATGCCCAGCTCAGACAGCGCGGCATCAGCCCGGAAGCGCTGCGCCGCTGGTTTCTCCAGCACCACGGCATCACCTTCCACGCCTTCCAGCGCATGCTGCGCATCAATACCGCGCTGCGCGAACTCAAGGGCGGCCGCAGCGCCACCGAGGTCGCGCTCGACAGCGGCTACGACTCGCTCAGCGGTTTTGCCCACGCCTACAAGAAACTGACCGGCAGCGCTCCCAGCGACAGCGCGCGCGTCATCCTGCTGCACCGCTTCACCACCCCGCTGGGCCCGATGCTGGCCTGCGCGACGGAGCGCGGCCTGTGCCTGCTGGAATTCACCGACCGGCGCATGCTGGAAACCGAATTCAAAGACCTGCAACGCCTGCTCAAGGCGCGGATCATCGCCGGGGAAAACGCGCACACCCGGCAAGCGGAAACAGAGATAGGCGAATACTTCGCCGGCCGCCGGCGACATTTTGACGTGGCGCTGGACACGCCGGGCAGCGAATTCCAACGCGGCGTATGGCAAAGCCTGCAAGCGCTGGACTACGGCAGCACCCACAGCTATCAAAGCCTGGCGGAACGGCTGGGCCGGCCCAGCGCGGTGCGCGCGGTGGCCGCCGCCAACGGCGCCAACCGCATCGCCATCATCGTTCCCTGCCACCGCGTGCTGGGCAAGGACGGCGCGCTGACCGGCTATGGCGGCGGCCTGGCGCGCAAGCAATGGCTGCTGGAACACGAACGCGGGCCGGCCATGGACTCGACGTTCCGGCTGGAGGCTTAGAACCTGTTTACGATCTTTTCTGATCGGAAGTGTTGTTCAAAGCATTGAATCCGCTACGCGGATGATGATTTAGGGCCGGTTCCGCCAGGCGAACGGAAAGGGGAACAACGCGGCCAAATTCCCCTTTACCCCAAAGGCCGCCCTGCAAGCCTGGCCTGCGGCTTCCCGCCGGGGCCCGTCAGGCCCGAGGCGCGTCGGATACGTGGTCTCCTACGTATCTAGCAACGGCTAACCACATCTACAAAAGATCGTGAACAGGTTCTTAGAACCCGTGCAAAGCCTCCAGAGCGGGTGGGACGGTTTTTCCGGCAATTTTTCCGGCAATTTCAAAAGCTACTATTGACATGCTCGCGACTTTCCTATAAAAAGTCCGGGCAGGATTTTCAAGCGTCATATCTATCGATACCTCGTTGCCCCTCAAGTGGTCTTCATTGTTTCCTTATCTATTCCTTGATTATCATGCCAATTCGATAATTTTATTGTCCTTAACAGACATATGGAGTCCACTATGGAAACTGGTATCGTTAAATTTTTCAATGACGCAAAAGGCTTTGGCTTTATCACCCCGGACAATGGCGGCGACGATCTTTTCGCTCACTTCTCCGAAATTCGCGCGGATGGCTTCAAATCCCTGCGCGAAGGTCAAAAAGTAAGCTACACCCGCGCAATGGGCCAAAAAGGCCCGGCAGCGACCGCGATTCAGCCGCTCTAAGCATTACAGCGTCTAAATAGCAAAAGCCCCATATGGGGCTTTTCGTATTTTAAAAATAAGACCTGCCTCAAGGCAGGTCTTATTTATTGGATAGCAGAAGTGCACGCCGCACCCCTGCCAACAGCCGGCCCCACAGGGCCGGCTGCTGCTCCTCCGGCTTAACGCTTCTTCTTGCGCCGTGGGTTGCGCTGCACCGCGTACAGCTCATCCAGGCTCAGATAGAAGCGCTGCACCGCCTCCACATGCCGCACCAGGTCCACCTGTTGCGCTCCCAGGTTCAACAACATCTCCAGATAGTTGAAGAAGCATTTGCAGAGGCTGCGGTGGTGGCCGCGGTCGCTGAAATCCATATCGCTGGCGATGCGGAACAACAGCCCGCGCGCGGAGTGTTGGCGGTTGAGTTTCAGCATCTGCGCCAGGTGAGCCGCGTATTGACGGCCCAAGGCGCAAGCTTCGAACTCATCCTTGGCTTCGGCCGGCTGCCAGTAATGCGGATGAGTGCGGCCTTCGATACGGCGGACGAAGGGCAGACTGAGGTCTTTGGCTTCGCTGCCGGCAAAGCGGTAGCGCGAGCGCGGCAACAGCGGCGCGAGTGGAGATACCCGGTTTGGGGTGTGAGTGGGGGACGAAGAAAGTGCTATGCCTAGCACCGGACGGACTGGCTTTACCATTTGCAACCTCCTGAGCAGAAGGGCCAAGCCGCAAAGCGGCAAGGCGGGCACATGACAAGAGTTGGTCTACCGGTGAATGCTTGCACAAGCCGGTGCGCCCATCAGGGCGCCACTTGCCACGGCCCGCCCGAATAGGCAAAGCAATGGCAACGGATACGCTGTGAAAACAGCGCATCCGCGGTAGAAGTCCAAGTCGGGAGACTAAACCCGAGCGCCGCGATTGCTGCGGCGCGGGGGCTATTGTTGGGGAGGCGCGGGAGAGCGTCAAGCCGGCGACATCCGGCAAGACGGAAATAGCCACGCCTGGCGCGCGGCGCGCTGGGGATGCAAGCCATCGCTTGGACGCTGAAGCCGATCTGAATAGCGTTACAAGCCGCTAACAAAACTCAGTTTTACGCGCAACACAGCATCAGGGGTAGCGGGTCTAAACAGGCTGCTTAGAGCCGCTAACAAAACCTCGCAGAGAACCTGAGCCAAGGCGCGCCGACGCAGGCAGTACCAGTAGTACGACAAGGAGGCGCAACGCAGGATCAGGGGTTTTGTTAGCGGGTCTTAGCAAAATGCCGGCTCACCCACTGCTCGCATAACTGCCAAAGCTGCGGCGCGCCTTTTTGGATCACCGGGCCGTAACGGGACAGCACCTGCTCCAGCGAAACATCGTTCTGCGTCCAAGTCCCGCCGCCGGTAAAGACATTGATCAGCAAAGGCTGGAAACGGTCCAGCGCCTTGGCGAAACAGGCATCGGCGCTTTCCGCGCGCTCAAACTCCCGCCACAGCTCCAGCAATTCAGCGCCCTGCTCCGCCGGCAACAAGCCAAACAAACGCTCCGCCGCCCTCGCCTCCGCTTCCGCCTGCGCCCCAGGCACGGCCTGGCCGTGGATGGGAAAATCGCCGGCATCCACCTCCACCACATCGTGCAGCAACAGCATCTTGATCACCCGCTCGGTATTGACCGGACCGCTGGCGTAATCGCCCAACAGCAAGGCATACATCGCCAGATGCCAGGAATGCTCGGCCGAGTTCTCCCGGCGGCTCTGATCCAGCAACGGCGATTGCCGCAGCACCGACTTCAAGCGGTCTATCTCTCTCAGAAAATTCAGTTGCCGTTCCAAGGCCGATACTTGCATCGCTTATCCCGCATTCAGATCTGTTTCGCCACGGAGGGGGATTATAGCTGTGGTCTGGATCGGCACCACCACGGGATGAGGGGGAACAGCCGCGCCTTATTGCGCAGGTTGGGATGCGCAGGAAGACAGTTCTGGCCAAGGAGCCAAGATCCATCTCTCTGTGTCCTTCTCATCCCGAGCGGCTGTCCAGGGAAAAAAATCATAGGGTCGCGGGCAACCCGCGGCGCGGTCACGACATCCACCCGATTTGTGGGGTTATTACATGGTCAACGACATGACAACGCACTTGAAAAACCTAGCATTTACATGCGATTATGATTATCAACAATATCAATTGTTATACGACCCTCGGTATCCATATAAAAACTGTTAGAGCTTATGCGCCACTACACAATCGACTGCGCTCTGATCAAAGATGAAAGTGCCTTTTGGCAGGCCTACCTAATCGCAATAAAACCAGAAGGAGCAGGTTATTTTGGATGTAATCTCGATGCCTTTTGGGACGCACTGAACGGAGGCCCAGGTTGGCCTGGGGAATGTCAACTCAACTTTATAAACACAGCCAATCTTAAAGCGCTAGGGGATGGGTATTTTTATCAGGCGCTTCAGAAAATTGCGCGAGATTCAGATTTTGTCAAGGTCCGAGTTGAATGAGAGCCCTAACCTTACGCTCAAGCTCGCTCCCTTCAAACGTGTTTTAACAAGCGCTGAGTAACACGCGTTGAATACCACGCAACAGCTTTGCGTATCTCGTACCCCACTGTCTTCTACAAACATCTACCCATGAAGAGAGGCCGGCTCTTGTCTACCACTCCCAAAATTATCCAAAAGAATATATTCTAACCTCATTCTTTGCTGTACCATTTATACGTTTATGCTTTCTGCTTGATTAAAAGCCATTACCCATACTTGCCTCTGCGCAAACAATTATTAGTTAAATAACACCAAGGAGCATCAATGACTATCAGAAATATTAATCGATGCAATACTTCGCATTTATTGATGCTAGCAAGATTAGGTTAGAAAAAATGATCAGCCAATACGCAATGCAAATAATTGAGGCCGTTTCTATTTTGATGCCAATTATTTTTCTCTTGTATTTTCATGAAAACATAGAGGCTAAGTTTACATTTCTAGTATTTTCATACTTATTATTAATGGGGTTGGGGAGTGTTTCTCAATGGATTTCCCTTGTGCTCAACATGGCAACGCACCCGGCCGACAACTCTCTTAGCGGAGCGCTCGTTTCACTTGAATTCATTGGCTTTGTACGAGTGGCAGTATATTTTATCATGGCTCCAGGGCTTATTTTCTGGCTTTATCGATGGCAAATAGCCAAAAACAATTAACTGTCCCAGAAAATGCTGGCAATGGTAATTATGATCCATGCAAGAAGGGGGCGAAACATAGGTAAGAGTATCTTGGTCGTAAACTAGCCGAATGAATCACCTCAACTGTTTTACAACTGGTGGAGTGTGTCTGGAATTCTGTGTAAACCGACCGTTACCCATTCCCTTGTCGACAGGCAACTTCGGCCGACGAACTGCCCCTTCGGTCCTTCCCTTGTGAATCATCGCACCAAGAAATCTCAAACGAAAAGAGGCCCTTCCGGGCCTCTTTGTTTCGTGCTACTAGCAACAAACTGGTCATATCATTGTCGTGACGGACTTCATTACCTCGTGACAGACTTTATTCTTTCCGATCATAGTGCTGGCGGTAAATAGAAGCGTTGGCACCCAAAGCCACAAAATTCTAAGCCACTGAAATTAAATGAAATCCACAACAAAACACACGCTTCATACTTGCTAAAACACCCCGTCTTTCATGCTTTTTCGCCATTGGGAAATAAAAGCGTTGGTTTTGATATCCCTAACTTGAAAAAATCAGTGCCTTTGCGCCGCAAATTTTCCTAACTACCACTCGCACCGCCCGTACGATAGCCTCGTTCACGCCTTAGTCTCTCGCGATGCGCCCTTCTCCATATCCGCCTATGCACGGGCCATCGAAACATGCACGGGCAAGAAGGTGAAGGAGCAGTGGCTGTATCTACCCGTGGCCGCGCGGGCGGTGAGTGTTATTGAGGCAGCTTAGCTCCGCCCATGAACAGATAGCCTCAAGCACACCCACCCAGTCTATCGGCCCTCAATGAAGGGAAGGGAAACTAGGTGGCTTGTACAATATCAGGACTGAACGAACTCATCTTGGTCGCAACATCACTAGGCAAATAAAAGAATACTGTTCATTGTTCTGTCGCGCACTCCGGTCATTGAGCGCCACGGAAATCATAACCAAGCATGAAGAGCGCTGCTTCGAGTTTGCGCAGACCATCCGCACCAGATAACCAATCCGTCTGAGCCAAGTGGCGAGCCGCAGCCAAAACCCAGTTGGCTTGCAAATTGACGCGTGCCCATCCTCGCATACCATCGTCCGTATGAAGCAAGCGCGGGAATTTGTAATGATGTGAGGAAGGATTGCGCAGGTTAGTGCCTTGACCAGAGGCCCAGAGGAATGAGAGAGACTCTGGCAGTATTAGCGATTGATGCAGGGGCTCCACGGACTCGAGGTAGCGCCGCACAAGAAAGCCCAAGGCGGCTCCAACACGACCGTCATATATAATGAAGTCTGGCAAGGCCAGCGCATAATACTTCGTCCAACCAGCATTCATTCTCGGTTTTTTAGGCTCACCGTCACTGCTGCGCCCGAATACTTCGACCTTCGGACACTCTCCTGTCAGCGATTCACGCCCCAGCCGCAATACAGGAACCAATTCACTCCCCATTGCCGCGGCCCAGTCCATATTCGCACGATATGCACGGGTTCTCTCGCCGAAGCCCCATTTCATAACCTCATGGCATGCCTCCAATGCAAATGCATGTCCATCGGCAGTGTATTCTCCTTCGATAGCCGCTCTAATCTTAGCGCCAACAGATTCAAGAATCTCTGCATTGGCACCATAGTATTTCCGGTCCCACCAATACATGCGGAAGAACGCCTCGAGTGTCTGTCCTTTTAACTCGTAAACAGCCTCTGCTCCCTTCCCTTTGATTTCTCCACCACCGAACCGCTGCACAAAATCAGCGGGCAGTTTGATTCTGGAAAAACCAACCGTGAGGCCTATAGGAATGGCTCCCTTGATAACTTCAGATAAATAGCGAACAAAACCCTGTACATGCGGGTCTTTTAAATACGCATCTCGCATAGGGCATAAGTTCCCTCTCTGAGCCTTAATAGGTTTTAACATCAATTTTGACACAGTATACACTCCTCCACTCCAATAACTTCAACCGACTAGCCGCAACTCACTGATACGGCCATCTTCTACCTCAAACACCAGGTGAGTTGGACTCGATAGCATATCGTTAGATAGCTGAACAGATTCCCTAGTATCGTTATTAATGGCAAGCAGGTCATTAGACAAGGCCATTGCCGCTTCTCGCACTTCGGTCCTGCGGATAGCCAACGTCGTATCACGGTTGAGCCAAGACGAGAGCTGCTCACAGTCTTGTTCCGCTCTTTTCTCTATGCTCTGCAGGCACGCTTTGAGTTCTTCAGCACTGTGAAGCAGCTCCTCCATACGCGCTTTTTTCAACGCAACTTCTCCGGGATAAAGAGACAAGACATACCAAGCTAGCACACGGGTCTTGAGGGTGAGGCGAATATCCTTGGCAAGGTTTTGGAGCCGTTCGTATTTGGTCACCGTTTCCATTTGAAGGTCTTTTGTTCCGAACCACTCTTTGTGCTCAATAGATTCCGAGCTTTGATGCAATAACTCTTGCTGCAGATGCTCCTGAATCTGAAGCAGCTCACGTTCGCAATTTTCAAGCTGGTTGCGAATTGCTGGTGACAAATCACCCTTACTGATTGTCGTGGTTACCTGTTTGAGATATTTCATGGTTCCCAATACCTGTCCTCGCCGCTCCTCATCTAAGAAGCGCCTTATATCTTGAACCCCCTCGCGGATTTCATCCAGCTTGGCCGATATATCGGCCAAATGCTTTTGTGCAACCACCAACGACGCTATTTGCCAGATGGCTGCAGCATTGACCATTTGCTGTAGCTTTTCGGGTTCAAATAACGTTGCGTGCTCCGCGATTTTACCGTTCCCATCCACCGCCCAAGCACGGAAACTCTCACCGCCCTTGGCCCGAATCAGGTCTCCATTGATGACCACCTCCATTAGGTGCTTGCCACGATGCCCCTCCTCAACGAGTATCGTGGGGACGGCCTGAAATACCGCGCTGAGCCGTCCGAATAACTCTGAATCGGCAAGTAGTGGCTTCGCCGAGCGGTAGCGCTCGTGGTCTAAGAGCGGAGCAACTCGGATACCAGGCTGCTGAACGTCACTGCCAAGTACAATAGCATTTGGCTTTGAAGAAATGGTCGCCATCGATTGGTTTCCTGAGGTGTTTAATCGTGATGTCAGTCTATTAATTTTTAACTGATACAAGCGATGCACTGAAAGCGGGTTCAATTCACTATGCCATAAAGATGGAAATCAAACGATACGGTTTTCAAGAACTTGTCTACTCACATGGACAAGTTGAGACCGACGCCATAGCCCTTACTAGGCACGGCTAATACCGCAGGCGTGCATTACCACTTTACGGAACGTTGAGCAAGCAAACTGTGTTCATCTCCGTAGACAAGTTTTTTTGGAATCGTTTGCCTGCCGATTTAGACTACACTCTGACATGACGAACGAGTGAAAAACCCATGAGTCAAGAGCAAGAAGAAAACAGCATGTTCCGTGAAGTCTCGGGCTGTTTTGTAGAAGCGCTGCGACGCAGTATGAGAGTTGCATCCGAAGATGAGGATGGCGTGCCAAGCGCGCTTTCACAGGCGGAACTTGCAGAGCGGGCTGATGTTGGGAGGTCGACCTTGGCGAAGTACCTTGGTGGAGGTAATGATGAAGCCCCGGCAAATCCTGACCTCACAATTATCTGTCGCCTAGCCAATGCGGTTGGTGTGCCGCCGGCGCTGCTGCTGATGCGCCCGCAAGACTGGGCTAGTTTGGCCAGCGGGATGCTGACATTTAGGCAGGCAATGGAAGACCCCACGTTCATTACGCTTGCCTCTGAGCTGAGAAGCATGAGTTCGACAACATCGCAACGTGTGGTGGAGGCCGCATTACGCATTGGCAGGATGCTGAAAATCATCGAAGACGAGCACGAACCCAAGGTCTCTCAGGAGGTACGGGATTTCCGCCGCGCCCTGAAAACCTCCATTTCGACAACCGCCGCAACCATTCCATTTCGAGTGGACGGCTTAGCCACCCACCATCTCCCAGCGCTACTTACCCTCTGCAGCATTCTGGGAGCGACTAACGCTAAGGCAATCCGATGACCAACAATTTCAGCAAGCATCCTGGCAATCTTTCACTGCTGCTCGCACAAGCAGACATTGCCGACCTGGACATTCTTGTCGACTACATCACTGATAGTGGTAAAGGTCGCATCTCCTTGAATGACGACGTCTGCGAGAGACTCGTCAAATGCAAAGAGCGTGGGGCGTATACAGAGCTCGACCGCAACCTCATCCGCAAAGAACTACTTGAGTTCGGCGGTAATACGTTAACCAATGTCTACCGCGATGTTCGTAGCAGCATTGCCGTTGGGTCACTACTAGACAGAATTCTTCCCGATGTTGACACAGCCATTACCTATGACGAAGTCGTCAAGGATGTCGCTTCGCATCTGAACGTGCCGTTTAGCAATGATGACGACATTCTGATAGTCGAGGACGGCCTCCTACGTAAGATTCTCCGCAATTCATTTGAGAAGATGTCCGCAGAAGAACGAGCGGCGATTTTAAAAGAGTTGAACGTGACCGACCTCTCCATGCTGGGGCCTGCAGCCGGTGCTGCGCTCATTGCTGCTGGACGCATGGGCGGATTCACGACTTACAAGCTCGCACTCATCGTCGCCAATGCCGTATCGAAGGCTCTGCTGGGTCGAGGATTACCTCTCGCAGTCAACGCAACAGTGGCAAGGACTGTCGGAGTCTTGCTCGGCCCGATTGGTTGGGTGGTGACTGGTTTATGGACACTCGCGGACATGGCGAGTCCCGCTTACCGTGTCACGGTGCCATGCGTTATTCATATCGCTTACATGCGCCAAAAGGCCATCATGGAAGCCAACACCATAGCATGTTCTGCATGCGGGGCACGTAACGAGTTCAAAGCGCGCTTCTGCTCCGATTGTGGGCAAGCATTGCAAGGAAAGTAAGATGATAATTCCCGGACCAATGGAATACCTTAAGTCGCATGTGATTGCTTTTGTTGCCGGTGCGATTACAGTCATCCTTGCGAACGCCTATGTCAGGTATGAAGCCAGACAAAGCGAGGGGAACACAAATCGGCATCCTGATTGCTGAGAGATAGTCAGCGGTATTCTTGCCGCTGACTATGCCCAATTCGCCCCCCCCCCGCAATTCGCGTTATGTTCAGTCTGAATCGCCCCCGCTTTCCTAGGCACCGCAAGAGCCTCACACTAGGCCCTACAAGGAGGTGTCATGAGCAAGCCGAGCTTCCCCGAAGAGTTCAGGATTGAAGCCGTCAAGCAGGTGACCGAACGAGGCTACCCTGTTTCCGAGGTAGCTAGTCTCAGCGTCTCCACCCACAGCCTCTATCAATGGCTGAAACGTTACGACCCCAAACGAACCCAACCTGCCGCCACAACAGACCAGCAAGCCGAAATCCGTCGTCTCAAGGCAGAACTGAACCGGGTAACGGAGGAGCGCGACATTCTAAAAATGGTCGCCGCATACTTTGCCAAGGAGTCCGGGTAAGGTATGCCTTCATCCGGGCTTACGGGCAGCAGTTTCCAATCCGGCGATTGTGTCTGGTCATGTCGGTACATCCCAGTGGCTTCTACGCCTGAAAAGCGTCCCCGCATTCACTTCGTGCCCGCGAAGACCAGCGCTTGCAGGGACAAATCAAACAGGCCTGGCTGGAGAGTGGCGGTGTCTATGGCTACCGCAAGGTATACGACGACCTGCAAGCTCAGGAAGAGTGCTGCGGCAAACATCGCGTGGCACAGCAGATGAAGCAGGAGGATCTGCGTTCGCAGACGGGCTACTCCCGACGGCCTGGACATTGCCGTGGCCACCCAGCGGTGGTAGCGCCGAATCTAGCCTGGGTGACCAACATCACGTATATCCGCACGCATGAGGGGTGGCTGTATCTGGCGGCGGTGCTCGACCTGTTCTCGCGGCAGATCATTGGCTGGTCGATGCAGTCATCAATAGGAAGCTGGTGCTGAATGCCTTATTGATGGTGGTCTGGCGGCGACAGCCACAACAAGAAGTATTGGTGCATTCCGACCAGGGGAGTCAGTTCAGCAGTTACGACTGGCAAGACTTCCTGAAAGCGCATCGCCTGGTGCCCAGCATGAGTCGACGAGGGAATTGCCACGACAATGCCGTGGCGGAGAGTTTCTTCCAGCCTGCTGAAGCGAGAACGCATCAAGCGAAAAACCTATCACGACCGGGAAGAAGCCCGGCGTGACATCTTTAGATTACATCGAGATGTTCTACAACCCAAAGCGCCGGCATGGTTCAGCGGAATGGACTATCGCCGGTAGAGTATGAGAAGCAATATTTCCAACGGCTCACAAGTGTCTAGAGAAGCCGGGGCGATTCACCCTCACCGCCGGCTGCAGACCATACATCATCCAAGATGCCCAAGACGGAGGAGTTCAGATGGCCATCTCCCTGCACAACCGAAGGCGTGGGTTTTAAGCTATACGGATGCAGCCCACTGCATGTGCTGCGCATAGAATCCGCTTATGAGTCATACCGAAGACGTTAATGCCAACGTACTAAGTAGGCAACACTACAGCAGCAAGAGGTGGTTAGGCGGTGGCACCCAAGACGAATTCTAAAAAGAATGGAGGGGGTGGTTCTTGTGCAATTCTGGCGGGAAAATGTCGCGACAAATAAATACGTTGGGAAGCAATGCTGGCGTGGGTTTCCGGGCAACTGAGGCTACGAAAACCCACGCTTCTTCGAAACTAAAAACCAACGCTTCTATTTACCGCTTACACATCCTCAAACACCATCCACAAACCTCACTCCACCGTCACGCTCTTGGCCAGATTGCGCGGCTTGTCGACGTCGGTGCCGCGCGCCAGCGCCACGTGGTAGGCCAGCATCTGCACCGGGATGGCGTGCACCACCGGGCTGAGCACGCCGACATGGCGCGGGGTGCGGATCACGTGCACGCCGTCGGATTCGCTGAAATGGCTGTCCAGATCGGCGAACACGAACAGCTCGCCGCCGCGCGCGCGCACTTCCTGCATATTGGATTTCACCTTTTCCAGCAGCGCGTCGTTGGGGG